>JADFOU010000403.1 GCA_022562655.1 candidate division TA06 bacterium | reverse complement strand
CATTGACCAACCTCTTGCGAGCGGGAGGGCTTGCATTTTCCGGTCCTTTTTGCGACACATCAAGCGGGTTACGCGACGCCAAAGGGCTATGACAAAACAACTATGGGAACAGGAGGCATTTGACATGGGCAAAACCATCGCTGCCGGGATCTGCATTGACATGGTACCCGTAAAAAAGTCAGCAAAGAAGTAAACCTCGATATTGGAAAGGTGGTGAGATCGAATGAAAAATGAATTGGTGTCCAGATCGATATTGTCGGGATTGGTGGCATTCATATTCGTGGGATTCGCTATTATATTATACAGCTGATTTCTTTTCATGTATCCGGCCCTCCGAGACCTTCTTCCTGACATGACGGGAACCACATGATTGGCAGACGCACATCTCGTGGCGGTAGTTAATTATTTCAGGAGTTTCGTCACTCATGTATAAGATATGGTAGGGTATGTATTTAAAGCTTGGGGTCAAATTCCGCATATAACGGTGTAATATGACAAAATCCATCAGTGTAGTGATTGGCTGGATATTGATCGTCCTCTTAGCAATCTATGGAATCATTATATTTCTGAGATTTGCACTAGAAGGATTTCCAGTCTTTGGTGCGGGCCAAGCAACCGTCTATCTCGTCATCGCCGCCATCATTTACTGGTATGTCATTTTCAGAAAGAAAAAAACTCAGGGATAACCCATGGAACCATTCCAATACAAGACCTACAACATTGAACGCCTGCTGGATCGCCTCCGGAGATGGCCCGAGGCGATCGAGTACGCCCAGGTCCAGAGCATCAGGAATCTTCGGCGAGGCACGATCGCCAAGAACCTCTGTGACATTCTCTCCTTCCTTACATTCTGTAATCACCCCCTGGACAGGATCTCCCCGGGTGATGTCCATGAATGGCTCCTCTGGGAAAAGAACAGCTTCTTGAAGGACTCCACCTTCCAGCGAAGGACAGTAGCCGTCAAGTCATTCTTCAGGACCATCAAAAGGAAGGATCTGGAGGAGAGGATCCCCAGCATCAAGTTCCGCTATGAATTGAAGGATAAGATCCTCACCCGGGAGGATGTCCAGGTGATAGTGGACTCATGCAAGAACCCTCTGGAAGAAGCGCTGATACGGATTCTTGATGATACCGGCTGCCGGGTAGGGGAACTGCTCACCCTGAGAAAAAGCGATGTCCAGGAGGACGAACTGGGCATCATCCTCATTGTGCGGGGGAAGACCGGAGAGAGACCGGTGCGCCTCGTCAACTCCATCTCCTTCGGCAAAATGCTCGGGAAAGAAAGATCGGAACCCGATGATCTCTTGTTCCGAGGACGTGGCTATGACTGGGCCTACTGGATCTTCAGGCGCGCATCCCAGGTCTTGGGAAGGAAGGTCTCCCCTCATATGTTCCGCCACACGAAGGCCACGCTGATGGCAAAGCTCTATACCGAAGGGATTATCAAGAAATATCTGGGCTGGTCCCCGGACTCCAAAATGATGAGGCATTACAGTCATCTCTCATCGCGGGACGTTGACTTGGCTCTCTTGAGTCGCAGTAGCTCGGCCTCGGCCAAGCGATTCCTGAGAGAATGATAGCAATCGTCACAGCTCGCCATATGCCTCGCTGTCAGCTCGTGACCTTTCTTTTTCATACCATCAGATTGAAATCAAATTTAAAATATACGTCTTGAAGGATAAAGCGTATTGATTCAGAGGAGGCTCACTAACACGCCCAGATCATTCACTACATTGATGAGGGCAGCCAGGAAGAAGAACATTGCCATAGTGCCCAGTGTAAATTCCTTATCCTTCACGTTGTCGAATGGCCTTCTTCTCGTCCCGTAATAAACTCCCCCAATGATCGCCGGAACAAAAATAAAACGCAACACAAGTCCGAGATGTCCGAATTGAAGTGTCACTCTGGCTGCCGGGGACGCCTCAACAACCTCAATCACCTGTTCCGTTCTCTCAGTGAGGGTGGTTCCTGTTAGGTTATCTATCGCTAAGATTGTGATGGTGTGGGCCCCCAAGAACATGATTATTGAAAATATAACG
>JADFOU010000402.1 GCA_022562655.1 candidate division TA06 bacterium | reverse complement strand
TCCGGATCTTATTTTCTTTCTTTAAGTTTCGCACTTCCTGCTTCCCGCTTCACGCTTCCTGCTTTCAAGTCAAAGAGATCTTGAAGGGCTTTAGAATAGGAAGGAGCGAAAGGGGTTCCAGCGGAACCCTTGAGCCGAACGGTGGGCTCATGGAGGATCTTATTCAGGAGCCGCTTCGTGAGACCGTCAATTAAATCCGGGATTTGGAATTTGTCCGCCTCAGGCGGAGGGATTCCTTTGAGAGCCCTCTTGATCTCCAATTTTCGGAACGTCTCCAGTCGCTCCCTCAAAGCAACAAGGGTGGGTACAATCTCCCGAGTTCGAAACCATGAGAGAAAATGCTCCACTTCTTCCTCAACGATGGAATTTACTTTCCTCGCTTCCTTCTTTCGCTCCTGAAGTCCAGTATCAACAATGGATTTTAAATCGTCGACATTGTATAGCGTAACCCCTTCAATCCTTTTGATCTGAGGATCAATATCCCGGGGGACAGCGAGGTCCATCAAAAGAAGAGGTCTCTGTCCTCGCTTTCTCATCACCTTGCGGAGGGTAGAGGCTTCGATAATCAAGTGAGGTGCCGTAGTGGAGGAGATGACGACGTCCGCGGTCTCAAGGGCGGTCGAGATTTCAGCAATAGGGAGAGACCGACCTCCTAATTTCCGTGCAGCAGTCTTCGCTCGGTAAAAAGTGCGGCTCACCACGACCAGGTTCTGGACTCCGATCTTCGCAAGTTGTCTCATAGTGATCTCATTCACCTTCCCCGTTCCAATGACCAGAACCTCTTTTCTCTTTATGTCTACGAGAACTTTGGAGAGGAGTTTCACCGCTACTGAAGAGATAGAAGTGGGTTTCTGACCGATGGCTGTCTCCCTTCTGACCTTCTTCCCAACCCGTACGGCATGGCGAAAGAGCTCTGAAAGAAGAGGACCAGTCCCCCCGACTCGGTGGGCAACTTCAAAAGAATTCCGAACCTGCCCAAGGATTTGGGCTTCCCCGACTACTTGAGAGTCCATACCACTGGCAACAAGAAATAAGTGGGCAACAGCCTCTCTCTCCGGATAAATGTAAAGATGGGGCTTAAACCTTCGAATAGGCATTGAGTGGAAATTCTTGATGAATGCTTCAAGAGACTTCCAGGGTTCTGTTTTCTGCTTCGTGCTGACCAGATAGAACTCTGTCCGGTTGCAAGTGGAGAGAATGACAGCCTCTCTGAAAGCGGGAAGCGTGAAGCCTGCAGCGTCCCGAATCGGGCTTCTTCGTGCTTCCTGCTTCGTGCTTACTAAAACCTTCAACGCTTTTTCTAAAGATCCCTCCGAATAGGCCAACCG
This sequence comes from candidate division TA06 bacterium, assembly GCA_022562655.1. GTDB lineage: Bacteria > Hydrothermota > DG-26 > E44-bin18 > JADFOU01 > JADFOU01. The sequence goes on along the minus strand of JADFOU010000402.1, from coordinate 712 downwards.
CTCCCGTACCTCGACGGGTGCCGTCCGATGGGAGAGACCCACAACTTGAAGGTTCATCGTCATGGTCGAATTTTCCATCTCTTCTATGTAGGGGCGAACCTATGTGTTCGCCCTCTACCCATTACCAGTTACCGAATCTCTCCGTGAGAGAAGCCCCGAGAGAAGTTCCTCCATCTCTTCCTGTTTCATCCTCTCCTCCTTCTTCTCTCCTAAGAAGAGAAGTCCATGGAAAAGTCCACCGATTGCCTGAAAGAGAAGATCCGGATTGACTCTTGGAAATTCTCCTCGCTCCATCCCTTCCTCCAATAGCCCCCGAAGGGCTCCATAGAGTCGTCTCTGATAACTTTTCCAGTTTGGTTCATCCCCGTTCTTCATCTGGGATTTGGGAGCAACAAAGAGAAACTCATAAAGGTTCCGATCTTGAAAGGTGATCTCCATGAGTTGGCTTAAGACCCGGAAGAAGATCTCCCTGGGATTTTCATCCATCTGGAGAGGTTCCTCAACCGCCTCCCAGAGGGATCTCCATCCCCTCTCCATGATTTCACCAAAAATTGCCTCCTTGGAGTCAAAATAGTAATAGAGGCTCCCCTTTCCAAATCCCCCCTCCTTCCCAATCTCCTCAGCAAGCGCTCCCATGATTTCCGCATCGCTCCATACCCCGTTGAACATCATACTCCGCCGTATCCGCCCTTCGTGCTTGAAGCCCAGGAGC
>JADFOU010000401.1 GCA_022562655.1 candidate division TA06 bacterium | reverse complement strand
GCTTTATAGAATCTGCCTTTCCATAAACCACTCCCAGGTTGTAATGGGTCCCAGCCTCCTCCGGATCCAGTCTGAGTGCCATCTGATAACTCTGGATGGACCTTTCAATCAAATTCAACCGATCATAGATCCTTCCCAGACCTTCATAAGACTTCGGAGAGGAGGGTTTGAATTCGAGGAGGGCAAGGTAGGTTCTCTCCGCCGCCAGGAGAGAGTCCATCTCCTCGTAGGTTCTGGCTAAATTGAGATAAGGCTCCTGAAATCGGGGCCTCAGCGTAATAGCTTTGAGGCAGAGATCTTTCGCCTCTCCATATCTCCCCTCCATCCGATAAAGGAGGGCAAGGTTGTTAAAAGACCTTGCCTCCTGAGGGTTAATCTCCATCTCCTGCCGATACTCTTCAATTGCCTTATCTCTGTTCCCTCGACGAAAATGGAGAACCCCCAGGTTGAGATGGGCTCTTCGGAATGCGGGGTGAATTTCGAGAGCCGTTTTGAATTCCTTCTCTGCTTCTCCATACTCTTCTTTCATCATGTGAACAAGGCCAAGATTGAAGTGCTCCCGGGCAAAGTTATAGATCTGAGAACCTCTAATATCAATGTTGGTGATGAGAATAAGGGGGATAAGAAATAAAATGCGAACTGTGGATTGCCGCATGCTGAATTGACTTAGTTTTGTAACTGCATAAGCAGTGAAAAGAATGAGGATCGGAACGACAGTCATCCGATATCGAGCCGTGACAAAGAATAAAATGACGGATAACATATAGGCAACGAGAAAAAGAAGAAGAATATGAATCTGTTCAATCCGCTTAATCCGCTGACGATCTTTCCACGCAAACCAGATCCCCAAAATCCCCAAAGGAGCAACGAGCCCGAAGGGGATATGAAGAAACACGTTTCGTAGGACAGACATTCCTGTCTGTCTTGAATAAATGGGGATCCTGAGAATAAGTAAATCGAGGAGGAAGGAGCTTCGTTTGAAGAAGTATATCTGCTGGTTATTCTCTATCTCATAGCCGTTCCAGAAGTAGAGGAGTTTTTTCCCGAGAAGTCTTGTGAAAGACCAGGGCTCCTCACGAATGAAGCGGAGCCCTTTTTTGAACCAGTAACGGTCCACCTCAGAAGGCTTGAGGCGCCTCCCGAGGTCTCTTTCGGCCAAAGAGATCTCATCCCAATCTGCACCGACCCCCGGGAGAACGGCACTCCGTCCATCGGAGTGGGGATTATTTCCGATGTAAAAGTTGACTCCTGCTTGATAGGAAATGAGGACAAAATCCTTTCCGACTTTAAAATTCCAGAGGGTGACGGGTAGGATGGGGAGGGAGGTTCCAAGGATGAGGAGGATCCCCCAGATCAACCCTCGCCTTCTGAAACGAATGAGGAGGAATCCAAAAAGGGAAATCAAGAAAATGAGGATGTTGGGGCGGGCAATGGCAGAAAGACCGATGAGGAAACCGATTCCTAGAATGCTGAATGTCGAATGTTGAATTCTGAATGTTGAATCCATTGAACCCCTGAACCATTGAACCAAAAAAAGAAGAATAAGAAGGTTGAGAAAGATGGCGAGGGTCGTGATGAGAATCTCCCCATCAAAATAGATGAGAGTGCCGCAGAGAGCAGCGAGGAGTCCGGCAATAGTGGCGACCCTCTGATCAAAGACCTTTCGGGCGATGAGGGCGATGAGGAGGCAGTTCATGGAGCCAAGAAATATCTGGAAGACCCGAACGATGAAGAGGTTGTGGCCGAAGAGTCTATAGAGGGCGGCAAGAAGAAAGGGGTAGAGAGGGCCCTTGAAGAATGCCTCTTCCCCATCCGGTTCAGCCCCGAGGAATCGCCCCGATGCTAAAAATTGAGCCCAATTGTCAAAGTAGGAGGGATCGCCCAGGAGTGTAGTGAAATAGGGGTGATCCCTTATCTGGAAGATATAAAGTATCCGAAGGAGAAAGGCAAAGAGAAAGATTCCTAACAGTATCAATCGGTTAGACTTATCCATTTCAAGCTACCCAGTTAAAGATCTTTATTAACACAAACGAAAATACTTC
>JADFOU010000400.1 GCA_022562655.1 candidate division TA06 bacterium | reverse complement strand
CCGAATCGGGCAGGCAGGGGATTTTGTGAGGACGAAGAAGATGATCCTTCTCCACTGAAAATTTTATATCTTTGGGACTATTAGAGGGGCGTGGCGTTAAGAGCGCCACGCCCCTATTTATTAGAAAAAAAGAGGTTGACAGGACTATAAATATTATGCTTCTCTCAATTTAGGAAGAGAGTCTGCCCCTAAGAGATCAATCTTAAAGAGGTAGAATTTAAGTGAAAAAATGAGGCCAATCGCCACGAGAGTGAAGAAGGGGGGTGGGATTTAAATCTCTTTGACGATATTTTTCGTATACTATAATGAGAAAGAGAAAAACTTCCGGAAGGATATTTGATGAATCCCGATGAGATGGGAGTGGATGAGGGTCTCATAGAGCTCCTAAAAGGGAGAGACGAAGCATCCCTTCAAATGTTTTATGAGCGCCACAGCCGATTGGTCTATAGCCTCGTTCTCCGAATTTTGGGGAGCGTGTCTGATGCTGAAGAGGTTACGCAGGAGGTTTTTCTGAAGATTTGGAAGAACGCGTGGAGTTTCGACCGATCGAAAGGGAGCGTTTTGGCATGGCTTATGACAGTAGCCCGCCGACTTGCGATTGATCGAACAAGATCGAAACTTTTTAAGGCGTACAAAAGCGAGGTCAGCCTGGTGGCTGTCAATATGGATGAGGCTCGTGGAGATGAGAAAGGGGACTCCGCGAGTCATTTGATTAAGACGGAAGAAGCACGGATTGTGACGAAAGCACTGAGCAGTCTTCCCGAGAAGCATCGTCAGATGATTGATCTGGCATATTATGAAGGGCTATCCCACTCGAAGATCGCTTTAAGATTAGATATGCCTTTAGGAACGGTGAAGACGATACTTCGGAAGGCAGTCATCGATCTCCGTAAAATGTTGGATGGCAAATTTTAATTAAAAAATGGATCACGAAGACTTACGCAAACTGTTAGAGGCTTATGCCCTCGGGGCGCTGGATGACGAAGAGCTCCAGTCTCTTGAGGCTCACCTCGAATCGGGATGTCAGAAGTGCGAGGAGGATCTCAGAGACTTGTCAGAACTGACTGCCCGCCTATCTCTCGCCTCACCCCAGCATACCCCCTCGCCACGGGTAAAGGAGCAACTTATGTCCAGTTTAAAAGAACAGCAATTCGAAGCGAGGGTTTTACCCATCCGCCTTCGGCGCTTGGGATGGGTGGCTGCAGGAATTGCTGCGGTAGTGGTATTGGCTCTGGGTCTTCGAACGATCAATTTACATCAAGAAATTGCAAAATTGCGTAAGGACTTGGCAGAAGTCGAGGACGTCACAGACATTCTGAGCTCACCGGGCATGGAATTCGTCGACCTGAAGGGGGTAGAACCCAACACGCAGGCATTTGGAAAGGTCGTACTTGATCCAGAACTAGGCGCCGCCGTCGTCCATATGTACCGTCTTCCCAAAACGCCCGAAGGGATGGAATATCAACTCTGGGTCATGCGGGAAGGCAAGCCCACAAGTGCCGGACTCTTCACAGTTTCCGAAGATGGAAGGGGCATCCTCAAGCTGCGTGATCTCCCTGACCCCGGAAGTATCGCTTCGTATGCAGTGACCATCGAACCGAAAGGTGGACAACCCGAGCCTACCGGGATGATGTACCTGACTGGGCCTGAATTTCCCTAATATCTCTCCCCAAAACCCTACCGATTGATCCTCCTCTAAATCCAATCCCGAATTCACTTCGTATTCTCTAATAGAAGCCACTTGTATTAAACAGTGGTGGAACCTGCCAACCTTTCTCCAAAGGAAGAGCAGAACTAACAGCCCAAAACGTGCCCTACGCTATCCCCAATAGCGTCGTATCGCTAGTTGAGTTTCCGAGCTCCAAACGGAAATGCTCAATGGAAAGGAGTAAATGAAATGAAAAGATTGATTATAATAGTGGTCTATTCTATCCTTTTGGTTGCGACCTTTATGGTTGCTTGTGGTAAAAACGATGAGATTATGCAACCTCAAATGGGAGTACTCACCTTGAGCTTCACGGGACTCCAGGATCTCGGATCGGCCGGCACC
>JADFOU010000047.1 GCA_022562655.1 candidate division TA06 bacterium | reverse complement strand
CATCCGACTGCACCAAAGGAACGCGTATCTCCTGCGATGATATACCCCCCATCTGAGGTCTCTTGGACAGCGTGGCCCTCCTCCAAGTTAGGTCCGCCGAAGGTCCTGGTCCAGAGGGTGTCTCCTAAGGAGTCGGTCTTGATCAGGTAGACATCCCATCCACCTGAACCGAAGGATTCTGTTCTTCCTGTGAGGATATATCCCCCTTCGGAGGTCTTTTGAACAGAAAAACCAATATCTTCGTGCCACCGTAGGTTCTTGTCCAGAGGGTGTCTCCCAAAGAGTCCGTCTTGACCAAATAGACATCTCGACTACCTGCACCGAAGGACTCTGTCCATCCTGTGATTATATACCCCCCATCTGGAACAGTCTGCTGGACAGAGCGGCCCTCATCATCAGCAGCGCCGCCGTAGATCCTCTCAAAGGTGATCTGGGCGAAGGAGGATACAGAACCCAGTAGGTAGTAGATAGTAGTTAGTAGATAGGGAAAAGTCCATTTCCAAATCTTCCTCCCTCTTTCCATATCTCTTCTCCTTTAACCAACTTCCAATTTCCACCAACCATTTTCCAATTTCTCAAACCGGATGCTTCCCACCTTCCTCCCCCTTCAACACCTCAATCCCGTGTGGAAGAACCGAAAGAACCACTTCCAGACATTCCTTCACCCCTTCTGGACTGCCGGGAAGGTTGATGATGAGGGTTTTATTTCGGATGCCTGCAATCCCTCTGGAAAGCATCGCCATCGGGTTCTTCTCGAGGGTTTTCCCTCGCATCACCTCCGCCAGTCCCGGCACCTCTCGATCTACTCCTTCTTTTGTCGCCTCCGGTGTCCAGTCCCTGGGCGAAAGCCCCGTTCCTCCCGTCGTCAAAACGAGATCAATCTTTCCATTCTCAGAATAATCCATCAATGTCTTTACAATCTCTCCTCTTTCATCCGGTACAACCTGATGATTCACAACTTCCCACCCTTCTTTCTCAACGACCTCCCGAATCACCCTCCCACTTCTATCCTCCCGACTTCCCGCTGCCACCCCATCACTCACCGTCAATATTGCAACACGAATCATATTTTTGGTTAAATGGATTTGAGATATTAAATCTTCATTCGAAATTCGACATTCAAGATTCTGCCACTGCTACTACCTACTGCGCTCCGTCGACGAAGCTATGGAGCGTCGGCGACTACTGTCTTTCCCACACTCCCGACTTCCCTCCACTCTTTCTCAACAACTTAATCTCAGAAATAATCATCCCCCGATCCACCGCCTTCACCATGTCATAGATGGTCAGAGCGGCGAGGGAGACCGCTGTCAAGGCCTCCATTTCCGCCCCTGTCTTGCTCGTCGCCTTCGTTGTCGCCTCAATCGCAATCGCCCTTCTCTTTTCATTCATTTGGAAAGTAACATCCACATGGTTTAAGAAAATTTTGTGGCAGAGTGGGATCAGTTCATAAGTCCTTTTCGCACCTTGAATTCCTGCAATCTTCGCCACCGTCAGGACATCCCCCTTCTCCACCGCATTCTCTTTCACCTTAAGAAAAGCCTCTTTCGAGAGGGTAATCTCTCCAGAAGCCACCGCTGTCCTCACCGTCTCTTTTTTCCCTGAGACATCCACCATCCTCGCATTCCCTTTAGAATCCAAATGTGACAATCGATTCATTGAGTTGGTTAAATGGTGACTGGTTAAATTGTTAAATAGTAAAAAATAAAAATACCTAAAAAACTTCTGCGTCCTCTGCGTCTCTGCGGTAAATCAGATTTATCCCCCAATCTGTGACATCGTCTTCTCCGGTCTCACGAACTCTTTGTGACCAATCAGATGCCCGGGCTTCTTCGCCTTGACAGAGGCAAGGAAAACGTCACGAATCAACTCGTCTTTTCCCCCTTTACGGAGAATCGATTTTAGATCCATCTCCTCCATGGCAAAGAGGCAGTTCCGGAGTTTTCCATCGGAGGTGATGCGGAGGCGGTCACATTGGGCACAGAAGGGTTCACTCACCGGACTAATAAACCCGATCTTTCCCACCCCGTCGGCAAAAGTATACATTTCCGAAGGGGTAGATCCCCTTTCCACCTCAATGGGTCGGAGTTCCTTCCACTCGTTGATCCTCTCCCGGATCTCCCGAGAAGGGACAACCCGTTCCATACTCCAGCCATCCTCTTCGCCAATGGGCATAAACTCCAAGAATCGAACTACATAGGGCTTTTCTCTTGCCAATTTCGCCAGTTCAATCACCTCATCATCGTTGTAACCACGAATCACCACACAGTTCAACTTGATGGGACGGATAGGAACTTTCTCCACCTCCTCTAATCCCTCTAATACTTCCTTCAGGGCATCTCGCCTTGCCATCTCTTTGAACTTTTGCGAGTTCATAGAATCCAGACTCACATTGATCCTCTGAAGCCCGGCTTCATAAAGCGTTCTCGCCTTTCCTTTCAGAAAAAACCCGTTCGTCGTCATGGCGATCTCTTCGATCCCATCGATCTTTGACAACATTTCGATCAGTACCGGGAGGTCCTTCCTCATCATGGGTTCCCCTCCCGTCAATCTCAATTTTCGAATTCCCAATGAAGCAGCAACTTGAACCACTCGGGCGATTTCTTCATAACTGAGGAGTTCGGAACGATGGAGCCAATTCATCCCCTCTTCTGGCATACAATAGACACAGCGGAAATTGCACCGGTCCGTTACGGAGATCCGGAGGTTCGTATGAACTCTCCCAAACGTATCAATCAAATCGGACATTGGACTATTGATTATAGACATTAGACTTTAGACTCTGGACTTGGAATATTTACATTCTAAATTCACTATTCGAAATTCTACATTCGACATTCACTATTCTTCATTCAGTATTTGGTGTTTTCCCTTCCACCCATCTTTCCCCATCTTCAAAAAACTCCTTCTTCCAGATCGGCACCACCGTCTTCACTCGATCAATGGCATAGCGGCAGGCTTCGAAGGCCTCTTTCCGATGCGAGGCAGAGACTGCGATCATCACGCTCGCCTCCCCGACCTCTATTCTCCCAATCCGATGGGCAATAGCCACCCCCTTTACCCTCCATTGCTTCTTGATCTCCTCTCCGATCTCCCTCAGCTTCTTCTCTGCCATTCCCTCAAAGGTTTCGTATTCCAATGAGAGTACTTTCCGTCCTTCCGAATGGTTTCGGGTGGTTCCAGAAAATGTGGCGATGGCTCCAACTTCCGGAGACTCCACCGCCTTCACCAGTTCCTCTAAACAGAGATCTTCCCGTGTAATTCTAAACACCTCTATCCTCCGCTCACGCGCAGGCTAAAGCCTGCGGCTACCGAATCTTTCCTTCCTTGTGATTGAAATTCATTCAACTATCCCCCGCTCACCGGCGGGATCAAACTGATGGTATCCCCATCCTTCAGGAGAACATTCGTATTCACATACTCTTCATTAACTGCCAGAGCAACAATGGAAGAGAGCTCTTTAAATTTGGGGAACTGCTCCTCGAGGGACCGCCAGAGTTCCGCCCCTGTCGAACCCTCTCTCAACTCCACCTCCATCAACTCTCTCCCGGCAATTTCTCGGCAGTGGGCAAAAAATCTTACCTTCACCTTCATTTTTTCTCCTTCTCAACGGATTAAGCGGATTCCGCTGATAGAATCTTCTTGAGAAGTCCTCGAATAAAAAAATCGGAGAAAACTTCTCCAATCCTCTCAGACTTTGCTACTCCTTCTGGCGAATACCATCTGGCAATCCAGTTAAGAGCCCCCATGATGGCAAAAGTGACTAACTTCGGGTCACCCTTCTCGAAAATCCCTTTCTCCATTCCTTCTTGAATTATTTTGCGAAACTCCCGCTCATACCGATCCCGCTTATTGATCAGTTTGGTCCGGAGGTCCGGAGAGAGACCATTCAATTCTATAGTCATCGCTGAGGCATGGAGTTCATCAATCAAATGTCTCACATGGTTCACAATGAGCCTGTGGAGTCTCTCCTCCAAGGAGGTTCCATCTTTTTCGATCTCTCCAATAGTCTGAAGGAGGCGATTCAGGGAATAATCATGGCAGGCATAAAGAAGATCTTCTTTATTCTTGAAATAATAATAGAGGGACCCCTTGGTCATCAGCAACCGATCACTGATCTCATCCATAGAGGTCCCATGAAATCCCTTCTTCCGGAAGGCAGAGGCTGCGCTCTTCAAGATCTCCACTTTTTTCTGTTCAAATCTCTTTTCTCTTAGACTTTTCATGCTGATCTGTCTCTTATTTCTTTATTGACTCACCGTTCAAATTTTAAACTAATATACAAATAAATTCTTGACTTGTCAAGTAAAAAATGGTGGATTTCACAAAGAAAAAGGGCGGATTTTTCTCCCGCCCTTGCAGAAATCTTTCCGACTTTCCTCTAATCTTCCCTCAACCTCCGATACTTCTCCTGATATTTTTCATACAACATCGTATGCCGGCTTGAAAGATCCACCCTCTTCCCCTCAATGAACTCCATCTCCACCTGAGTCGTGATCTCTAAAGGATCTCCCGTTGTGACGATGAGCGTGGCATCCTTCCCCACTTCCAATGAACCCATCCGATCGTCCACACCGAATATCTGGGCAGGATAGAGGGTGACCGCTTTCAATGCCTCCTCTTTTGGCAGTCCGTATGCTGCTGCTTTTGCGGCATGATAAGGAAGGTTTCGCTCGTTGGAAGTCCACCCTCCGCTTGCAATACAAAACCGGACCCCCGCCTCATAGAGTTTCGATGGGAGGGCAAAGGGGAGGTCATATTCTTCCCAACGCCGAGAAGGGTTTCGATGAACCCCTCCGATGAGAACAGGGATATCCTTCCTCTTCAGGAGGTCTGTGACTCTCCAGGCATCGTACCCACCCCCAATGATGAGTTTGAATTTCTCCCTTTCTGCCCACGCTACAGCCGCCTGAATCTGCTGAATCTCATTTGCCCAGACAACAACTGGAAGCTCCCGTTCGAAGACGGGAATCATCGCCTCCCACCGGAGATCCGTTTTCACCTTCCCACGAGCCTTCTTAGCAACCCAGTAAGCCCTTGCCTCTTTCATTGCCAGGTCCAATTCATTCAATGCCTTCTCCCGATCTTTCCTCTGCTCTTCCTCACTCTTCTCCATCCACCACGCCCGGATGGTTGTCATGGAGGGCCAATTCACATTGAGGGCAAGGGGAGCCTTTACCGTCATCTCCTCCCAGGTCCATCCATCCAAATGGATGAGGGCAGAAGTCCCTGAGATGAGCCCTCCCCGGGGAGCCGTAACGACCGAGGTGATCCCATTTGCACGAGTGACAGGGATCAGTTCGCTCTCGGGATTGACCGCCACCTCCGCTCGAACATTGGGATTGATCCTTCCTGTCTCCGTCATATCTCGAGTTGCCCGAACCGCCCCGATCTCCGTAAGACCCATGGTTGTATTTCCACTGATGAGGCCCGGGTAGAGATGCTTTCCGGAAATATCAATGGACTCCGCACCTTGAGGAATAGAGATTTCTTTTCCTATGGCCGTAATCTTTCCCTGATCGAAGACGAGGGTTCCCTTTTTGAGGGTTTCCCCATTCACCGGATGAATCATCCCACCCACCAAAGCCACAGGTCTTTCTTGTCTCCTCCCGGGAATCTGGTCTGAGGAGAAGGTCATCAGCGGATTCAGCAGATTTAAAACGATTATGTTACAAAAGAAAAAGACTTTTTTCATTATTCCAACTCCCATTCCTTTTTCCATTCTTCCTTCTCCTTTTTCTTTTTCTCAATCTCCAGAGTCAGAATTTTCTGGATCAAATGCGTCCTCTCCTTTTGATTGTTCTCATTTATCTTTCGGTCTTCTTCACGGTCAAAATATCTCCGACCGTCAATCCAAGTCTGCTCACAAAACGTATAAGAGGAGAGAGGGTGACCGGACCAAAGGACAAAATCTGCATCCTTTCCCGATTCGAGGGAGCCGACCCGATGATCAATCCTCAACTGCTTCGCAGGGTTGAGGGTGATGAACTTGAGGGCATCTTCCTCTATGATCCCACCGTATTTCACTGCCTTCGCCGCTTCCAAGTTGAGCCGCCTCGCCAACTCACTGCTATCTGAATTGTAGGAGACCACCACCCCCTCTCCATGCATGAGGACACCATTATAGGGGATGGCATCATAGACCTCAAATTTGTATGCCCACCAATCACTAAAGGTGGAACCCCCCGCACCATGCTTTGCCATCACATCCGCTACCTTATATCCCTCCAAGATATGCTGGAAAGTAGCGATTCGAAACCCGAACGCCTCCGCGAGGCGCATCAACATTAAGATCTCATCCTGACGATAGGAGTGGCAGTGGACGAGCCTCTTTCCCTTGAGAATCTCTAAGATGGCCTCCAGTTCAAGATCCGTCCTGGGGGGAAGTCCCTTCCCTCCTCCTTTCCACTCCCTCTCATAATCTAAAGCGGCTCGGAACGCATCTCGCATAATCTCCTCCACCCCCATTCGGGTTTGGGGATAGCGCGTTGTAAAACGTTCTCCCCAGTTCGACTGCTTGACATTTTCCCCCAGAGCAAACTTGATCCCGGGAGGTGCCCCCTCGAACTTCAACTCTTCCGGTGTCCCCCCCCAGCGAAGTTTGATTACCTGGTTCTGACCTCCGATGGGGTTGGCGGAGCCGTGGAGAATATTCGCCGAGGTCACCCCGCCTGCCAGTTCTCGATAGATCGAAATGTCATCGCCATTGATCACATCACCGATCCGTACCTCTGCCGAGACTGCCTGCCCTGACTCGTTGAGCCCCCCGGTTCCTGCAATGTGGGAATGGCAGTCAATGATCCCGGGAGTGAGATGTTTTCCTTTTCCATCTATGAGCACCGCCCCTTTGGGAACTTTTAGACCTTTCCCCACTTTGACGATCTTCCCCTTCCGTATGAGAAGGTCTCCATTCTCGATCCGTCCCTCTGGAGCGCAGGTCCAAAGAGTTGCCCCTTTGACCACCACCACCTCCGGCTGATCCGGAATCCGAGTTCTTCCGAATGCCCCTTGAGGATAGACAGTTGGAAAAGAAGCCATTTTGTCAGGTAGAGAATCTAACGGTTCTCGTTCTGGTTTAAAGGGAACCTTGCGCGTCGCCGACCAGGTAAATTCACTTCCATCCCCCCACTCTCCCCTGCCGTATATTTCCAGGGTCTCCCCTTTTTCAGGTGACTCCACGATACCCGTCATACGAATGACTCCTGGATGTCCAAGGGAGTCTCCGGAAAATACGAATTTGAGTTTTGATCGGGTGAGAAGTGCCCTTTTCAGTTTTTCTTCATGCTTCTCCTTCTTGATTTTCCCCTTTAAGAGAAAGGCAGAAGCCTTCTCAGACCAATCCAAATCCTTTTTCAGGGTAAGGGTCCACTCCTCTTCTTCCTGTCCAATTCGGACGTTGACGACCCACTCTCCTCGTGGATCCACCTCTGGAATAGGCTCTACCTCATATCGCTTTCCATCAATCCAGACCTCTCGGATCTTTGATTTTTCTTCAAAGAGGTCTCCCTCTGTTATGACGAAATTGGCCATCTTTCCTACTTCCAGGGTACCTAATCTCTTCTCAACTCCAAAGAGTTTTGCAGGATTTGTGGTTAAGGCTCTTAGAACCTCTTCTTTGGAAAGTCCTCGCTTGACTATCTGCCGAACTCGATCCAAGAAAACTTTCCCTTCTTTGTGTTCTGACTTGCCAGAACCCGTCCCTGGGTCCTCTTCCTGCGAAGTGAACGCAAAGAGAATTCCAGCCTCCTTCAGTCTTTTTGGGTTTTCTGGAGCCGCATCCCAGTGACGGAATTCCCTGAGAGTTACCTGATAGGCATCTTCGGGTGTTTCCACGGTTGGAGGCTTGGGGAAGTTGACCGGCAGGAGGATGGGGCGGCGGGTCTTCCGGACGGCATTGAGCCGTCTGTATTCCATCCCGCTCCCCCGAACAATGAGGGGGAGAGAGAATTCTTGGGCGATCCGATCCGCCCGGAGAAGGCTGAGTTCATCGGTGGTTTCAATGATGAAGGGAAGTTTTTCTTCAATTGCATCCACCAAAGAGGCGAGGGCTTCATTGGTTTCTGGCCTCGGAAGTTTTGGATTTCTCGTAAAAACCTCATGAGCCTTTCGATACCAGTCCGCATCGTAGAAAGTCTGACGGACGAGTGCAATGACTCCCATGAGGGAGTTTGGATAGCCTTCCCGATTGCGCTCAAGGGCAATATGATGTGCGACCTGGGACTTTACGATGAGTTCATTTGCCTTCCCCTCACCCAAATTAACCAGGACACTCGTCCCTTTAAAGATCCCGTTGGTCGGGACAGCGAGGGCGGTGGTGAACCCCTGAGACCTCAATTTTTTCGCCTCACTCGTATCCGGCATGAAGAGCTCTGCTCCCTTGTGATGGGCTTGAACAGTGGGATTCCAGTATGAAGCACCCCGTACGGGAGATTCGTGACTCGTGACTCGTGATTGGGGTTCGTCTCTCTTTTCAGGTTTTGGTTTTTTGGGCATGCCAATCTCGGAATAGGATTCAATCAACCCGGGATAGACCGACATCCCCTTCAGATCCCATACCCGTGCATCCTCAGGAATCTTCACCTTTTTCCCCACCGCCTCAATGATCCCCTCCCGGATGACAAGGCTCCCCTTTTCAATCACCTTTCCCGGTGCTGTGATGATCCGTCCGTTGACGAATGCATGGACAGTGGGCGTATTTTTTCTCAGTCCTTCTGGGGGTGCGGTCTGGGGTTCCGCTTCCGGTACAAATAGGAGGAGGGCAAATAGAAGACCCCATCGGATTGCTGTATGATAATGAACGGACATTATCGTCTCCCTTCTTCTGTTTTTGAGGCATTATAAAACCAAAAGGTCGGTTGGTCAACAGAAAAAGTGGGATGGGAGAAGAGTGGACTCAATTACCTTTTTTTAGATATAGGGATTATTGGGAACGGTGCCCTCCGATTACTCGAAGGATCTTCGACCCCCTCCTTCGCCCTCCTTCGCTTTGTGGCTTCGGACTTCGGCGAGCTCAGTCGAGTCGAGGGCAGGCTTCTAACGAGCACCGAAGGACAGGCTTGACATTTGACAAATGGACTTATTCTATGGAAAGTCTGTCCCAACCATCCAGAGTGTTAAAGTTCCTTTTTTTGTTTTTTGTTACTGCCTTCTCAGCCTCTTCAAAGTCCTCATATTCATGTGATCTTCCGCATCGCTCTTCCGTGGGGTCTCCATAATTCCAGAAAGATGAGTAAGGGATGGATGATTCACTATGGCACGGAATCCCTCCAGTCCGATCTCTCCTTTTCCTATATGCCAGTGGCGATCCTTCCGGGATCCCAGAGGAACGAGGGAATCATTTAGATGTAGAACTTTTAATCTCTCAATTCCAATGGTCTTATCAAACTCCCGGAATGTCTTCTCCACCCCCTCTTCTGTGGAGATGTCATATCCCCCTGCAAAGACATGAGCGGTATCCAAACAAACCCCAACACGCCCCTTCTCCTCCACCTGATCCAGAATCTCTCTGAGCTGGTCGAATTGATATCCAATCTCAGAACCCTGACCGGCGGTGTTCTCTAAAAGGAGAACAGGCAGGCCTGCCTGCCGGTCAGGCAGGGATACCTGTGACAACGATCCATTTTTCACAGAATCAAGGGTACGGTTAAGTGCTTCTCCGACCCTTTTGATCCCCTCCTCTTCAGAAGTTTCAAGTCTATTCCCAATATGCGTAATGACAAACTGAGCTCCAAGGGTTTCACCTCTTTTGAGTTCTTCCACGAGAGAAGAGATGGAGGCTTTGTAGAGCTCCTTCTTAGGGGAAGCCAGGTTGGGTAGATAAGGAAGGTGGAGGAAGATGGGAGTGAGGCCAGTTTTGGCGATATTCCTTTTGAACGATTCGATTTCTTCTGAATCCATCGGACCATATCGCCAGCCGCGGGGGTTCCGGGAGAACATCTGAATTGTCTCACAACCTTTTTGGAGGGCCCTCTCAACCACGCGGGAAAAACCCCCAGCGATGGAGATATGGAAACCAAATCGCATTTGACTTCAGACTTTAGACATTTGACTTTAGACTGAAGCCTTTAGTCCATAGTCAAAGGTCTATGGTCTATTGTCTGCCTTCCTTCAGGTTTTCAATCTCCTTTTCCAATCTCTTCTGTTTTCTTGAAAGGCGGAAGAGATAACCAAAGAGAAAGATCCAGAATATAGTGTAAGCAAGAAAAAGATATTTCATTTTTATCTATAGGGGCTGGAAATTGGTAATAATTAGTCTGACCTTTTTTATTTAAAATGATGGTTTGTTCTCTGCGTCCTCTCCAAATAGGCCAGCAGTTCTACTTTTCGAGAAGTCCTTTGTGTCTTAGTGGTAAA
>JADFOU010000046.1 GCA_022562655.1 candidate division TA06 bacterium | reverse complement strand
TACGAACAACGATGTGGAGTTGATTCTTCATATCTTTGCAGATGAATTGACCAAACAGTCCGACTCAGGCGGATCTTCTTTCCACCCCAAACTCCTTTTCCAGGCAGTGAAAGGAGTCCTTGAACGGGTGGAAGGAAGTTATTCCGTAATCGCCCTCATTGCAGGAAAAGGACTCTTAGGTTTCAGGGACCCTTTTGGAATTCGTCCCCTCATTTTTGGAGAGCGAAAGGGACGTTATCCTTTCCGCTCTGAGAGGGACGACAGATCACCTCAACTCACTTTCTCCACCGAGAAGAAGGATTACGCCCTCGCCTCCGAATCTGTTGCCCTCGACACTCTGGGCTATGAGGTTGTTCGGGATATCGAACCGGGAGAGGTCATTTTCATCTCTGAACAGAGGAAGATCTACACGGAGAGAGTTCAGGAGGGGTCCCACCATCCCTGCATCTTTGAATATGTCTATTTTGCCCGCCCGGATTCGCTGATGAATGGGATCAGTATTTATGAAGCCCGACTCCGGCTTGGTGAGGTCCTGGCGGAGGAATGCAAAAAGGCGGGGATTAAACCCGATGTGGTGATCCCGGTTCCAGATACCGCCCGAACGGCTGCCCTCTCCCTTGCAAAAGTTTTAAATCTCCCCTATCAGGAAGGGCTCATTAAGAACCGATATATCGGGAGAACCTTCATCATGCCCATTCAGGAGATACGGGAGGTCTCTGTGAAACAGAAACTCAACCCGATCCGATCTGCGATCGAGGGGAAGAAGATCCTATTGGTGGATGACAGTATCGTCCGGGGGACGACCTCCAAACAGATTATAGAGATGGTTCGGGGGGCAGGAGCGCGAGAGGTCTATTACGCCGTCACCTGTCCTCCCTTGAAACACCCCTGCATCTATGGAATTGATATGTCCACCCGGGGAGAGTTTATTGCCAGAAGGAAATCCATTGAGAATATTGGAAGAACCATAGGTGCTGATCGACTCATCTATCAAACTCATGAGGGGATGAAACGAGCGGTCAGGGGGGAAGAGAAGAAGAGGAAGTTTTGCACCGCCTGCTTCAATGGAAAATATCCTACCCAGATGACCCAAGAGACCTTTTTAGCCATTGAACGAGAGAGGCTTCAGGCGCAGAAGGTCTCGGGGATTTGACCCTCCTTTCGCTCACCGGATTCTCCACTTTTAGAGGCTTTTGGTGAATAAAAGAAGAACTTTCACAACAGGTGTCTTAGCAGTCGCCGGGTTATTTTTGTTATCCAATCAAACTCTTGCTGATTCACCCTTGCCAACACCAACGGTCAGAACGGTTTGGTCAATGGATCAAAAATTCTCTGCGGTGATGAATCCTGAGAAGAAGATTATAACCGTATATAGAGTCAGTAAAGATGGAAAGAAGACAGAACTATGGTCTATGTATGGCTGGTTTCGCGTGGCAGGACTTTCTAACGATGGAAAACACTTGGTTTCCGGTCACGACGGCATGAACCTTCTTCCATTGAACCACAAAAAAGACGAAGTGATGCTCTATTTCTTCAATGAAGGAGAATTAATCAACTATGTTACTCTTGACCAGTTGATCAAAGATCAATCCAATTTACAGCGAACTGTCTCCCATCTCCATTGGGGCAATTATCTGGGATTTGACGAAGAGGGTCGTTACATAGTAGAAACCGTAGAAAATCGTAAGATTGCTTTTGATGTTACGACAGGGAAACCACATAACCATATCACTTCGCCAAAAGGGCAAAACTAGGAGAAAACGATGGCAAAAAATTGTGAATCTTGTTCTGCACCATTATTGTCTGACTTCAAGGGACCCTCTGACCGATATTGCGTATATTGCACCGATGAAAAAGGCAATCTGAAACCCCCGCAGGAAGTTCAGCAGGGAATTGCGAAATGGGTTAAAAGTTGGCAGGAGGGAATCAGCGACGAACAGGCAATAACCCGTGCGGGTTATTTCATGAAAGCGATGCCCGCCTGGGCGGAAGAATCGGTGAGGCAAAAGTAGTTTACCCTATCAGCGAAAAATTCTAAAAAAACCATAGTAATTCGCAAATGAGGGGTAGCTAATACTTTTAGCGCTAACTCCTCTTCATTATCATTTTCCAATTTGTTATGTGTCCGCCTGAGGCGGATTCGCACATTCTCAAATTATAACATTGTAACAATGTACCCCCCTATTTTACGAGTCTAAACTTAGCATGAATAAATTCAAAACGCACCCGTGGTCCAGTGAAGAGAACCCCACCGAAGATGCAATTCGAAACATCCTAAAGAATGAAGGGTTAAATCCCTACAGTTGGTCTAATTCTCCAGGGGATGTATACAGTGTCCACTCGCACTCCTATCATAAGGTCCTGTATGTTGTACAGGGTTCCATCACCTTTGGCTTCCCTGACGACAAGCAACAGGTAACAATGCATCCAGGAGATCGACTTGAATTGTCGCCGGGTGTGCAACATGATGCGGTTGTGGGACCCGTAGGTGTCGTCTGCTTAGAGGCGCATCGTTCGTGAGGACAATCCCCTTCATTTTGTTAATTCGAATTACTCAAGAGTTCAATGAATCAAAGTATTAGATGCAGTACGTTCGTAGGAACCTTGGCACTGTTGCTCGCCTTTGCGACCCAAACGCAAGCCCAAGATCGCGACTTCACCAATGAGCGCTCGACGCGCCACTTCACACGGGAGCGAACCTACGACGTCCAGCACCTGACCTTGGAACTTTCCTTTGATCCCCCTCAAGGAATCGTAATCGGCCGCGCCACTACAAAACTATCTCCCTTGAATGATGGACTGGAGCGGATCGTTTTTGACGCGGTGGACCTGGATATTGAGTCGATTTCCCTTCAGGACGGGAGCCCCCTATCTTTTACCACGACAGACAAAAAGCTCCTGGTGGACTTAGACCGGCCATACGATAGTGGCGAATCAATCACCCTCACTGTGGTGTATCGGGCGCAACCGCGCATGGGTCTTTACTTCGTTCGACCGGACACAGGGTATCCGAACAAACCCTGGCAGGTCTGGAGCCAAGGGGAAATGGAAGAGAGTCGATATTGGTTCCCGTGTTACGACTTCCCCAATGACCAGATGACAAGCGAGATGATCATCACTGTTCCGAAGGATCAGATGGCGATCTCCAACGGGGCGCTTGTCAAGGTCAATCTAAATGAACAGGAGGAAACGGTAACCTACCACTGGAAAGAAAACGTACCCCACGTGACCTATCTTGTCTCCCTTGCAGTGGGAAAGTTCACTGAGGTTCGTAAAGAGTGGGATGGTATTCCCATTCTCTACTACGTCGATCCCCTGGACCAAGATAAAGTGAAGCGTTCCTTCTCCAAGACGCCGGACATGATGCGCTTCTTCTCCGAGAAGATCGGAGTCCGCTATCCCTACGAGAAGTATTCCCAAGTGACAATTACCGACTTCATGTATGGCGGGATGGAGAATGTGAGCGCCACAACCCTGACGGCGAGAACCTTACACGATAAGCGAGCCCACCAGGATGTCCAGAGCGACGGACTGGTGGCTCACGAACTTGCACATCAGTGGTGGGGCAACCTTTTGACTACGAAAAACTGGAATCACATCTGGCTCAACGAGGCCTTCGCCACTTACTTCGCTGATCTCTACGTTGAGCATGACGAGGGACTGAATGAGTTCATCATGGAGATGGAAGATAACCGGCGGGCTTATCTGACCGAGGATTCCACGAAGTACCGCCGTCCAATCGTCACGGATCGCTACGAAAATCCAGCACAGATGTTCGATCGACACACCTTCCGGAAGGGGGCCTGGGTCCTCCACATGATCCGGTATCTCTTGGGAGATGAACTATGGTGGAAGGCGATTCACCATTATGCATCAACCCACGCCGAGCAGACCGTGGAGACCAACGACTTTAAGCAGGCAATCGAGGATGCCACGGGGAAGCCGCTGGAATGGTTCTTCGACCAATGGATCTTTCGCGGGGGGCATCCGATTTATGAGGTCTCCTGGAAGTGGGACGAAGAAGGCAGTGCCGTCATCCTCGAGGTGAAGCAGACCCAGCAGGTGAACGAAGTCACACCGCTCTTCCGGATGCCCATAGAGATCCAAGTCTCCGGGGCGTTTGGGACGGAGACGTATCGGGTCGAGGTTGACGATGCCAAAGAAACCTTTTTCTTTTCCCTTCCCTCTAAGCCAGACCGGGTGGATTTCGACCCGCACGACTGGGTACTCAAAGAATTAAAATTCAAAAAGGAAAAGAAGGAGCTTTTAAATCAACTGGAGTATGCCGAGGGAATTGTTGGCAGGTTGCAAGCTGCTGAGGGACTTGTCGAACATCCTGACGACCCCAAGGTCGTGAAGGCTTTGGGCAAAACCCTTCGCGAGGATCCCTTCTGGGGTGTACGGGGTCGGGCGGCGGAGACGCTGGGCAAGATTAAAACCCAAGCCGCGCGAGATGTGCTCTTTGCAGGCTTGAAGGATCCAGAGTCCCGCGTACGTCGAAAGGTGATTATGGCCCTTGGCAAGTTCAAAGAGGACGAGGTTGTGGCGAAGCCCCTGGAGAAGACTTTCCAAAAAGACTCCAGCTACTTCGCCCAGGCCGAGGCGGTGCGAAGCCTTGCCCGGATTCGGGCACTCAATGCCTTTCAGATCTGTGTCAAGGCCCTCGAACAGGATTCCCACAACGAAGTGATCCGCAGTGCCGCCTTTGACGGTTTTATAGAACTTCGCGATTCCCTCGGGATCAACTACGCCCTTCACTGGGCGGCGTATGGGAAACCCACTCAGGTCCGGACTTCGGCTATTGCTGCGCTGGGACGACTGGCCGAGTACGGAGAGGCCCGGCAGGACGAACTGCTGGATCAGCTCATGACGTACTTGGACGATCCCCATTTTCGGGCCCGGACTGCGGCGATGAAGGCCCTTGGCGACCTGGGAGATCCACAAGCGATTGCGGCTTTGGAGCGGAGCATCCTTCGCGAACCGCACTTCGGACGCAAGGAGACCGCCAGGAAGGCCATCCGCAAGATCCGTGAGAACCAAAAGATGGAGACACGTCTGACCTCTCTCAAGACGGATCTGGAAGAGATCCTGGAAGAGAACCGATTGTTACGCAAAAGGTTAGACAGCCTGGAATCCCGTATAGGAATCACGGGGGAATCGGGAACCTTTGAGGCCAAAGGGGCGGGCGGGCCATAAGGCGTGATCCCGTTCAAGAATGCACACTGATGGAGAAAGCCAATGAGGGACCCGTCTTTTACCGCGGTGTCTATATTGATGCACCTGCAGAGAAGGTGTGGGAAGCCCTAACAACTCCCGAGATCATCAATCAATACTATCTCCGACCGATTCACACGTTGGAGTTGAAGAAGGGAGGGAAGATACTCTACGGGGAGGACGGGAAGAACATAAGGATCTCTGGAGAGATTCTCGAAATTGAGGAGATGAAAAAACTGGCTCATTCTTTTTCTTTCACTTCATTGTCGGATCCGCCTACGAGGGTAACCTATGAGATAGGTGAAATGGGAGAAATGGCTCTACTCAAATGGACCCATGACCAGTTTCCTGAAGAGAATAAGTCCTATCAGAATATCTCCTATGGTTGGGATGTCATTCTCTCAAATTTGAAGACCCTTTTGGAAACAGGGAAGGTATTGCCCTGGCCAAAGGAGTGAAGGAGAGAACAGGTGACGTTTACTTTATCAATCTAACACAAGTTCTTTAAAAACCACGGATTTTTCCGCGGATTTTTTTATCACCTGTGCTCCTTTCATGACAAAGTCTTTAGAAAATCCCATCAATATCCTGTGACTTGAATCGAAAGGTTCTTTAACTCTTTCGAGTTCAGAGACTTACAGACTGACCGTCTACGACATCACCAGGAGATTTCAAGAAGGAATCCCTTCGGGAGATGAAGCAAACTCCCTAAGACTATGGACTTCAGACTTTGGACATTAGACTTGAGTTTCACGTCTGTGGTTCATAGTCCAGAGTCTATCATCTAAAGTCTACTGTCTGATTCATGGAGATCACAAGCGAAAAACTGAACCGAAACCTCTTCACCCTCTCCTGGCCTGTAATACTGGAGAACCTTCTCCATACGGCTGTCTTCATCGTAGACACCCTGATGGTGAGCGCCTTGGGAACAGTGGCTTTGGCTGCTGTAGGGCTCTCCGGTACTCTCCTCTGGATCACCACCTCCATCTTCTCCGTCGTGATGGTTGGGGCGACCGCCTTGGTGGCCCGTTACTGCGGGGCAAAAGATTCTGAACTTGCGAGAACTGCAGCAGGTGAGTCCTTGCTCATCACCGCCTTACTGGGGAGTCTTCTCACCCTGGGTGGATTTCTCTGGGCTCGGGAGATCCTCACCCTGATGGGGGCGGAAGAAGGTGTCATTCAGTTGGGAACAACTTATCTCCGCATTGTCTTTTTATCCATCTCTGCGAGACTCTTCATATTCGTTGGAAGTGGAATCCTTCGGGGTGCTGGAGATTCCCGAACCCCTATGCAGATCACCTTCATCGCCAACTTCTTCAATATCCTCTGTAACTATCTCCTCATCTATGGACGCTGGGGGTTCCCCCGACTGGAAGTTCGAGGCGCAGCCTTTGCGACAGCCCTCTCCTTTCTCATCGGAGCAGCCCTCACCTTCTGGGCCCTCTTCGCTGGGAGGTCAGAGGTGAAACTCCTTCCGAAAAACTTGGTGAGATTCCATTTTCCGATGTGGAGAAAGATCTTCAAGATCAGCCTACCCTCAGGGATTGAACAGGCGGTGATGGGAGCAGGAATGATCCTCTTCACCAAGATCGTCACAAGCTTAGGCACCCTCTCCCTGGCGGCTCATCAGATCGTCGTTCGGATTGAAGCCCTCTCCTTTATGCCGGTATTGGGACTCTCTATGGCTGTGACTACCCTTGTGGGGCAGAGTTTGGGAGCAAAGGAGACTCTCCTGGCTCAGCGGAGCGTGGAAAGAGCCGTTCGTTTCGCCATGATCCTGATGTTTCTTATGGCGTTTTTCTTTGTCGCCATCCCTCAATTCTTCGTAGGGTTTTTCAAACCAGACGGGAATGTAATGGTTTTAGCATCCATCTGTATTCTCATCGCCGCCTTCGAGCAACTCCCCTTTGGTCTTGTTCTCATCTATCAAGGAGGGTTGAAGGGGGCGGGAGAGACACAGAGTCCCATGTTCGTCACCTTTTTGGGGATGATCGCAATTCGACTGCCGATGGCTTATCTTTTAGGGATCAAATGGGGGTTGGGGCTAGCCGGCATCTGGATCGCTATTACGATTGACTGGATCGTACGCTTAGGCGTGATCTATGGACTCTTTCAGTGGGGAAAGTGGAAGAGAATGGAGGTGTAAATCAGTGGCAGTGGCAGATGGCAGTCAACGGCTACTGCAGACTGCTACTTGAATTTTGAACTCCTCTATAATTTTTAATCTATAGGATGACGATTTTCATCTCAAAAGAATCAATTTTCGGGTTCGTATAAAATCTCGTGCCTGCCCGATTCGGGCTTCTATCCAAAAGAAATAGACCCCGCTGCCCACCCTTTGTCCTGAATCATCTTCCCCATTCCATGGAACCGTGTAACTTCCAGCATTTTTTTCCTCGTTAACGAGAGTGATAACGAGGCGCCCGGCTATATCATAAATCTTAAGGACAACATGGGCAGGACGGGACAACTTGTAATAGATCACGGTTTCTCCGGAGAAGGGATTCGGAAACACAAGAAATGAACCAAGACCTCGGGCAAAGATAGCTTTTGTCTCGCAGTCGTTGGTGCTGTCCGCATCTCCTGGTACTTCAGAGCAGACGGAGAATAGGTAAGTGACGGATACGGCAGAAGGGACGGTCCAATCCAGAAAAGTGACAAGAGTCGAATCTCCTGGAGAAAGAAAGAGGACAACCTGGGTGTCTGCATATTCGGCAATGGCGGCGATCAAATGAATAGAGTCTGCAATCAAGTTTCCAAAGTTCTGAATCCATGCTTGTGGGGAATAGGTGGAATCTTCAAGGATGGTATCGAGGGGAGCAGGAAGTGCGGTCACCCCTATATCATGAAATTGGAAATTGGGGTCACCGATAATGAACTGATGAACTATGTCCGGTCCTGGATCGTAGAACGCCGTATCTTCATCTTGATCAATTTGATTATTTCCTAAATCCCTGGCAACGATACGGATACGATGGGTCCCACTACAGCAGATCTGCATTTGTCCCGTGATCGTGGCAGTTCCTATCCATGTATCCTCTTCATAGGTTGTCCTGCTCCATCCCGCTGATGCCGTCACGTCGAAATCATCATAGGGACTAACTGATCCAAAAGATACCTCCGGAAAAATTAAAGTATTCATTGTTTCATTAAATCGAATCTCAAAGATTAAGTTTCCTTCTTCAGCAGGTTCTGCAGCCCCTGTTTCTGAGTCATAAATCGTTACAGTGTCTCCACTCCTGACTTGAGTCAATATCACTCGTTCCACCATAGGAAGATCACTTGTAAAATCCCAGTCTACAGTATCATTGTCGGCTAACTGCAAACCATTCCAAAAGGCTCCATCCGCCAAATCCATACCCGCACCGTTGAGTGGAGCTGGTGTATACCAGCGATGACGGCCGAATTGGTCACAGCCATAATTATAACTTTGAGGCGTATAAGGCACGGAAGTCTTATATGCCAGCCAGGCTTCAGGATTTCCAAGACCCAGAGGAGGGGTTACAGGCGGAACGGAGAAGGAATCGGGATCCCAAAGGGGAGGGAGAGGGGTGCGAGGAGAATTATTTGATTGCCAATATCCTGCTAAAGCATCATAGATTTCTCGTGTGTTCTCCGAATCCCAATAGTTATCATGGATATTCCACGGACCAACATCCCAAACAGGGGCAATGACAGAACGATTTCCATAAGTAATCCTTATTTTCGAGTCCCAGCCATTCGTGCTGTCATTAGGGGATGGGGAATCATGATGAGGCAAAGCGACAAACCAATCATCGGGTACTATGAGGTGCCCATTTGCCGTAGTCTCCCCAATTAAACCTTCTCTTGTAGCAAAAACTCGATAAGGATAGATTGATGTCGGGACAGCTGCTGCAATGAACGTTCCGGCAACAATGATAAAACTACTTCTCTTAATGAGCGAATTCCATTCCATTGAATCTATTTTCCACACAAATTTTCTCAAAGAAAATTTGCTTCACTTGAACCAAAGTTCTGGAGTAAGCCTCTCTCTCTGTTCTACTGTCAGAATCTCCCCGATTGCCTGTTCACTATCCCTTTTCTTTTGTAAAATCTCGCCGAGTACCTCTTCTGCTTTGACGGACAACCTTACTTGATAATGTAATCCATGCAGTTTGTGTCTCAATCTTAAAATTTCTATTTTCTGAAGCTTTAAGAGATTGTCTATTTCAGACTTTTGCTCCGAGGATAAACTGAGCCTTTCAGCCATATACTTCAAGAGCCTTTCTCTATTTCGATTTAAATACTGAACAATAGGATCTTTTTGTAAAATGAATTGATCAAATGCATGTTCCAAATAGGGTTCCCCTTCAAACTTTGACCTTCCACTCACTGCACTGTTTAAATATTCAGCCTCTTGAAGCCACTGGAAAAAGACTTCTGATTTCCCTTTCAATGATTTTTTTATCTCCTGCAACCTCTCCCTCAGTTCTCTTTCTATTTGATCTGCTTTATTTTCTAACTCTTTTTTATCTTTCAACTCCTCTTCCGACAATCGCCTTCCCCCTTCCTTTTCTAAAGATTGTAATATCTCAAAGTGAACGAGCGCCTTCCCTACATCTTGATGGAACTCAATGAGAAGTTCTGCGAATTCTTGGATCATCCTCATCTGCTCCTCTGCAAGATCCAATTCCAACTTCAACTCTCTCATGATCGGATTGTCCGAATCAACCGTAAAAATCGTTCCTTTTCCATCAGTTTTGTATGACCATGAATAAGGGATGACCTCGCTCATCCTCAAGACACGCTGGAGATCACGCTGACCCTCCTCCATTTGCCTCTCGCCATCAATCCTCTGGGTTCCTGGAGGCTCAGTGGCATATCCTCCAGAATTTGTAAGTATCAAAAAAACACCAGCCGCCATGAGAAGACCGTCGAAATTCTTCATTTTTGAACTCTCCAGTTTGACGATTTATTCTCTCGCAAAGACGCTAAGGGCGCAGAGAATACAATATTCTTTTCACCACAAAGACACAAAGACTTCAAAGTACTAATAAGGGAATAGAAACTGCAACTGCAAACTGCTACCGCAACTGTCGTTCACTGCCACTGCCAACTGCCACTGCTACTATAATTTAAATTTTCTCGCAAAGGCGCAAAGGACGCTTACTTCCCTCTTTCTCATTTAATTATAGCCGCTTACTGCTGTTCTGCC
>JADFOU010000399.1 GCA_022562655.1 candidate division TA06 bacterium | reverse complement strand
TGCCTCAAATCTAGGAGTCTGCCGTTTTTATCGACACAGAGAAAGATCCCGACCTCTTCAAAAAGCTCTCTGATCCCGGCCACCCAGTGGCCCAGGGCGAGTTCCGGGCTTAGATGTGCACCGAGAGTTTCCTGGGCCTCTTTCCGGGACAGGCCGTGGCAACGTTTCAAGATAGCCTCCGAAAAATCATCTTTCCTAACGCTGCCGCCAGGAAAAACATACATTCCCCCAAGAAAGTCCATTCCAGGAGGACGACGGGTTATGAAGACTTCAAATCCCCCGTCGACCTCAGGCCGGACTAAGATGACCGTTGCTGCGTTTTTGGGACGGGTGGTCTCGGTCATAGGACTTCTACGGACATGGATTCTCCATAGTTCTCGCTACATGGCGGGCCAGTCGTATGGTAACTGCGAAAACGTTTTTCACCAGGGATATAAAAGATGATGCTGGAAGAGACCGTTCCGTACGATTGCGTGTGGACGCAAATGGATTCATTCGGGTCACTGGAAACCTCGGCCAGGGCATGGTCGCTCAGGACTATTTTAAGATCAGGAATGCAGGAAAGGGGGTTGTTCTTATCCAGATGTAACCATTCTTCGGCGCGGGAGAAGAGGAGATAAGCATGGTCCATCTTTTCCGAGCGAGCATTGTCAACGGAAGTGTTGCTAAAGACATGGAGCCCTTTTTCCAACTGGACCCACGTAATTGCACCGTCTAGGTCATAGGCTACGTAGGCCTGTTCCCCGTTGGCAAAAATAAGGTTGAAAGGTTGATAGACTGAACCTTTTTGTTTTCTCAGGAGCGCACAAGCCTCAAGGGGATCTCTGACTTTTAAAATATCCAGACAGAGTAAGCCTCTGGATTTTACAGTTGCTTGGTCTTTTTTCGTATCAGATTTGCGATTTAAAATCCCGGCTAATAGTCCATGCTCGTTGACTCCCAACCAGGTACCCCCAGCCAGTAGGTCTTTTCCACCGAAGATGAGAGGATCGGTGGCCAATACCCGGGGAGATGTAGAGGGACGGGTAAAGAATTCATCCCGGTTGGCTGCGACGATCAAAGGATAGTTCTCAAACTGCTGAAAGTAGAGGGCCAAGATGCACATGGTTATCGTTTACAGAAAGGAGCGCATTTGTGCAATGGGTGTTCAACCCGCGTTGTTCCCCTAGATATTTTATGGTAGGCTCAGGCGATTTTGAAGGGGAATCAATGTTTCAGTCTGTGGATGATGTCATCAATCGATTAGCCGGGCAAAAATACATCTGCAACAGGAACGCGGCCATGGTCGTTTACCTTGCCGGTGCGATGGGTAAGCCGATCCTAGTGGAGGGACCCGCAGGCGTAGGGAAGACAGAGTTGGGGAAGGTCCTGGCCGGCTCTCTCGACCGAGAGCTCATCCGTCTACAGTGTTACGAAGGGTTAGACGAGGCGAAGGCTCTCTATGAATGGGAATACGCCAAACAGCTCCTCTATACCCAGATCCTTAAAGACAAGATCGGCGAGATTCTCCAGGGATCTCAAAGCCTCCAACAGGCAGTGGATTGTATTGCTAAGGAGGACGATGTCTTTTTCTCTGAGAGATTCCTGTTGCCCCGACCTTTGCTCCGCGCGATTCGCTCCCAGGAACCGACTGTCCTCTTGATCGACGAGGTGGACAAGTCAGATACAGAATTCGAGGCTTTTCTCCTTGAGGTTCTGAGCGATTTTCAGATCACTGTGCCAGAGATCGGAACGTTAAAGGCAAAGCATCTCCCTTTTGTGGTCCTGACCAGCAATAACAGCCGGGAGATGTCCGATGCCTTGAAACGTCGATGCCTTCATCTCTATCTGGATTTCCCTGATCCGCAAAGGGAGATGGACATCATCAAGCTGAAAGTCCCGGGAGTAGGGGAGAAGCTGATCGGGGAGGTCGTTCAGATGCTCCAACGACTGCGCCAGCAGGACCTCAAAAAGAGCCCCGGCATTAGCGAAACCCTCGATTGGGTGAAGGCCCTAACCCTCCTCAATATCAAGAGGTTGGATGATAAGCTGGTGGAGGAGACTCTATCAACGCTCTTGAAATATGAAGGAG
>JADFOU010000398.1 GCA_022562655.1 candidate division TA06 bacterium | reverse complement strand
CTCTTGATCAGGTGCAAGAGCAGCCGCTCTTGCTCTGCATAATAATCGTAGAGGACGAAAACCTTCTTCTCCTTAATTGGGAATCTACCTTCACTCCATTCGAGGACCTTTTCCAGGTCTTTTTGGATCTCCTTCTCCTCTCTCTCATCGGAAGCTCCTGCACCGATGAGAAAGAGGACTTCTTCTTCTGGATTCTGGCTCAAAGTCCGAACCCGATCCACCAGGATCTCGGCGATGAGATGGGACTCGGACATCGGTTCAGCGAAGGTGATATCTGGATAATGGATGCTGGATACTTGATGCTGGATAATCTCTTTTGCCTTCTTGAAGTAGGGATCTTCATGGGAGAGGAAGAGGGGAAGGGCGACAATCCTGATCACCCTCTTCTCTTTGAGTTCCCGAATTCCCTGCTGGAGGAAAGGTTGGGGGTTGTGATAGGGAACGAAGGCGAGACTGGAAAGGGGGAAATCCTTCTGGTATTCGTCGAAGACATCCCTGACTTCTTCGTTTCCCATATATCCACGGTCCTGAGCGATGACGAGAAATCCGATTTTCTCTGCGTGAAGAGGGATTGAAAGAAGAGAGATCAGTAAGAAGGCTGTAAGTTGTAGTTTAAAGGGTGAATGTCGCATTTGTTAAACTGGAAAGTGGCTAGTGGAAGTTAGAAATTTGATATTCGAAGAATCCGAAGGAAATGGTAAATAAAAATTGGAAAGTAGAGTTAAAGACCAATCCTAAATTCCTCGACTCCACATTTTTTTGATTCTGTGCTCATCTGTGCTAATCTTGTTCCGCCTTAGGCGGATCGTGATTACGATTTCTCCGGTATTTATTGGTAATGGGGAGGCGGCGATCCTTTCCGAATGCCTTGGGGGTGATTTTGATGCCCGGCGGTGCTTGGCGACGCTTGTATTCATTCTGATTCACCATTTCAGCCACCCGATTTACGGTCTCGCGATCATACCCCATCCCAACGATTTCGTCTACTTCCTTATCCTCCTCCACATAGGCTTCCAGAATGGGATCCAGAAGTTCGTATGGAGGGAGGGTATCCTCGTCTTTTTGGTTTGGTTTCAATTCGGCTGTTGGAGGTTTCGTTAAGACTCTTTTGGGGATGATTTCACGGTCAAGTGAGTTCCGATACCGGGCGAGTTTATAGACGAGGGTCTTGGGAACATCTTTGAGGATGGCAAATCCTCCTGCTGTATCCCCATAAAGGGTACAATACCCGACGCTGACCTCACTCTTGTTTCCAGTAGTAAGGACAAGCCATCCGAATTTATTCGATAGTGCCATCAGGATATTCCCCCGGATTCTTGCCTGAAGATTCTCTTCTGTAATATCTTCTTTTGACCCTTTGAAAGGCTTTGCCATCATCTTTCGATAGGAGAAAAAGGTATCGGCAATAGGAATGCAAAGGGATTGGATGTTGAGCCTTTTCACCAGTTCCTTTACATCCTCTTCACTCTCGCGAGAGGAGTATTGAGAGGGCATAAACACCCCGATAACGCTCTCCTTCTTCAGAGCATCTACTGCAATAGCAGTGGTGAGGGAGGAGTCTATCCCTCCTGAGAGCCCCAGGACTACTTTTTGAAAACCGTTTTTCCGGACATAATCCTTAGTGCCCAATACCAGTGCCTGATAGACCTCCTCCAGAGGGTCAAGACGATTGATTTTTCGAAGAGGAATGGGAGGGTATTCTTTGCGTGTCTTGTGATTCGTGATTCGCCCGGCCGAGTGTTTGGCAAAGGGGGAATCGGGGTCGGCTGATTTATGGTCTTCTTTCAAATCGATGATTTGAGTCTTCCATGGACTTGGACCTTCTTGTTTCGTGCTTCTTGATTCATGTTTTTTGCTAACTTGAAGGTCGCACAGGATAAAATCCTCATCGAACTGTTTCCCTCGAGCAAGGAGGTTTCCTTTTGCATCATAGATAGAACTCCCACCATCAAAGATCAGTTCATCTTGTCCACCGACCAGATTGACATAAGCCACAATCACGCCATTTTCCTTTGCCCTTCCTGCGATTAACTCCTCCCGCTCCTTTCCCTTTCCAGAATTGTAGGGGGAG
>JADFOU010000397.1 GCA_022562655.1 candidate division TA06 bacterium | reverse complement strand
TTGGGCAGGCTCAAGATCAAATAATTGATCCTAGCTTAATTGTAGGCAACGAGTCGAGAGATGATGCTGCAGTTTATGATCTTGGCGATGGGAGAGCGTTAATTAGCACTACCGATTTTTTTATGCCAATTTTCCAGATCATCCTTGGTGAGAGACTTCACCAGCATCCTCCCAAAAGCTGGAAGAATGTATTTATCGATACGATTTTGGTCTGTTTTCCAGGTAATCTTTTCGAGTTTGGCGTATTTCTCAATGTATGCTTCGGTCAAGGCTTTTACCGTCTGGCCTTTTCTCTCCCTGTTCCTTTCCAACAAGGGATCAATTCCCTCAGCCACTTGCCCAATAAATTTTTTGGCTTTCGTTCTGGCTTGGTCCAGGGTCAGAACCCCGTAGGCTCCAAGTTTCAGCAACCGTTTCCGGCCACTGGCCCGGTAGGAAAGGATAAAGACCTTCTTCCCAGATGGATATATGCGCACCCCAAGGCCCGGAATTTGGTCATCCCAGCGGGCATCCCGGCTCTTACCATCCCCTTTATATCGAAAGGAATCTATCGCCCTCTCCATCTTCGCCTTTGCGGATGTCCCCCTGGATACCGGATTGAACATTCTCACCTTTACAGCAACGGATAGCACTTTTAATCAGACCATTCTCGTGGATTCTGTCTATCGGATCCTTCCGCTAGTCCTCAAGGTTGCCATTGCCCTTCCCTTCAATCAAAATGCCTACCACTTCACTGTGGATCTCCCCGAGTTGGCAGAGGAGCTGACTATTGCGGTCTATAATACAGGAGGGGATTTCATCTGGGGGGATGAACGTGCCAATCTTCCCGCGGGTCCCAATAAGATTTCCTGGGAGAAGAATGGGCGGGTACTGGTCAACAACTCCGGGGATGAAGTCAAAAATGGGCTTTATATCTATGTCGTTCGGGCGACAATAGGAGGAAAGGAAGAGAGGGTGAAGAAACTGTTGATGGTACTTCGTTAAGGCGAATATTGAATAATGAATGTCGAATACTGAACTTCGAAATTCTAAACATATAATAATGACCTATAGACAAAGGAGGATAAAGTGATTAGGATCGTTTTATTGACTTTTGCGATTTGCTTATTGCTTCCAGGGATTTCCTTGGGACAGTCCTCTATCTACCTGGATGAGTCCTCCTTCTCCCAGGGGGCCTTTGCGAACTACCGGATTGACGCGAAGGCTCTGGCAATGGGTGGCGCCTATACGGCCCTCTCTGAGGGAGCCACAGCCTTCTACTGGAACCCCGCTGGATTGGGTTATACCAATAAGAAGGAGATCGCCGGGATGTATGAGAGGCTCTATGGTCTCATCAATTCCGGGTATATCGCTTATGGCCAGGGGGATTCCAAGAAGGGTGAAGGATACGGTTTTGCCTGGATCAATACCTCCGCAAGTATTGACGACACATTGGGGTATTCAGAGAACTCCCTCTCCATCAGTTATGGAAGACAGGCAACTGACAAGATCTCTTTCGGGGGGACTATCAAAGTCCTCTTTGTGTCGAGTGGTTTTGAAAACGGCAGTGCCTCAGGTTTTGGATTCAATCTGGGGACTTCCATTCGTCCCACTTCCAAGTTAAAATTCGGCATCGCCGTAAGAGACCTCCTCACTCGAGTGAACTGGGCTACAGATAGGAAAGATCGTCTGCCTGGGAAAGTGGGCATTGGAGTGGCCTTCTCCCCCATGCTCCCCACCCCGAAATCTCCCGTTCCGAGGCTCACCTTTGCCGGAGAGGTCACAGGAGAGGAGGATGTCCTCTTTAAGAGATTCAGTTTGGGGGTTGAAGGTTGGCTTGTGAAAAAGGTCCTTTCCCTCCGGGGTGGATTCTCTCGAAACTTCCATTCCATGGAGAGAAATACACTCTCTCTGGGGACGGGGGTGGAGTTTGATGCCGGAACGACTCGCTATTTCCTCGACGCCGCTGTTGATATTGATTCCCAGCATGACAAATTAGGCACCACTCCCCTCATCTCAGTGGGGGGGAGGTTTTAGAAAACCATATAATGCAAAAGCCCAGCCGAGGGCTGGGCTTTTTCTTTCGCCAACAAGATTTTT
>JADFOU010000396.1 GCA_022562655.1 candidate division TA06 bacterium | reverse complement strand
GCAAAACCTGAATAAACACTTGAACCCGGTATTCGATGCGAAAATAGTCCCCTTGGAATTGATTGATGCGATTTTTGAACAGGAATTTCTGGAAATGAACGACCGGAATTTTGCCACATTGAAGGATACTATAATCGGGCCAATTGAATCGATTTCTTTTTATGTCGAACAACTGCGGATATTGCGAAAACAATTGAATTTGCCGAACAAGTAAGGCCTGGTGGCGCCGATCCAGGTCAGGGGGCAGCCTTTCCGCCGGAGCCCTGGGGGTTACAGGCCCATCTGACGGGATGCGAGATCGTAACGGCGGAAGTTGAGGAGATCCGTTTTCCCAGCGTTGCATCCTGTCACCAAAGCAGGCCAGGCCCCTCCGGAATTCGGGGGGAGAATCGAAAGAAGGGTGGCAGAAGTCCCTTCTTCCATCATCCGCTTAAAATTCGGGAGCTTTCCTTCCTGGATTAAGGGATTGAGATATTGAAAATCGAGCCCATCCATTCCCAAAATGACGACCCGAGGTTTGGGACTTTGAGGAGGAGGGCCTAAAAGAGGTCTCGTGAGTTCAAGAAGCCTCTTTTCCTGATCTGGCGTGATGGGAGCTTTGAGCTTGGAGACTGTTTCGGCATCCAGGCGGGAGTGGCTTTGGGCAAGGTAGGAAATAGCGAAGAAGCCGATTCCCAGAAGGACAATGAAAATAAGGAAAAACCACAGAAGGAAACGTCTCACAACCAAATGCTCCTTATTTTAAACGATAAACCGCTGGGCGAGTGGAAGAAGGGGAAATAAGGCCGTTCTTCACCAGCGGCTGAAGGATTTTATAGAGTCGGGCCCGTTTGACTCCCAAGAGACGCACAAGTTCATTTATTGTAAGGCCTGACTTCTCCTTCAACTCAAGAAGGAGTTTCTCTTGTTGGCGTGTCAGAGTCACTCGCTTCGGAAGAACAGGTAATGTAAGTTCGGACAGGCGCCCTTGGGTGCGCTCAAGAGTCGTTTTGACGGCAAGTGCACAATACTCCATCCAAGAGGTCAAATCTCCTCTCTCCTTTCGCACCCGCTGGATGGCTTCGTAGTAACCTTCGTGATCCTCTTTGTAGAATTGATCCACGGCAAAAAGATGTTGGGTATCAAATCCACGGTGATAAAGCACCCAAGTGGCAAGTGAGCGCGCTACCCGTCCATTCCCATCCAAAAAAGGATGAACTCGTGCCACTTCATAGTGGGCGCAGGCTGAACTCATAATAGGATGCACCTTTTTACCTCCCTTTTCCAACCAACTTAGAAGTGCCAGAATGAGTGGTCTTGCTTCCTTTGGACCTGGAGGTGTATAGACAACTTTTCCCCTCGACATAATAACATTCTGCCGACTTTTATACTGGCCCACCTCTCTTCTCGGCATAAGCCCAGAGGTCAGGAAGGCATGGAGACGAAGAAGTCTCTCTTCAGTGATGGATGTCTCTGGCGATAACCTTGCGATCCATTTAAGAGTTGCCAGGTAATTTAAGACCTCTCGCTTGGCCTTGTCCGATGCCGAAATCGGCTTGCCTTGTGCCAAGGCCTCAACTTCCGGAAGGGTCAGAGGATTCCCTTCGATGGCGGTAGAGAAGTGGGCGCGCCGAATCATCGCTTCAAGACGAACCTTCTCAAGCCATGCCACATCAACAGAAGCCCTCACAATTCGGGCCTTGAGGGTTTCCGTCTCTGCAATAATGGCCAGCAGACGGTCAGTAATCTGATATTGAGGTAGATAAGGCATTTTTCCAGAATCTACAGTGTCTACTTAGAGTCTACTTAATGTCTACTCGCCTGTCAAGGCCAGCGTGCGGGACCAAGTCCTAAGGCGCTACTTAGGGATAGAGGAGAGGATCTTGAGCATGAATGGAAAGAGGGACCCGACCCGGCATAGGAGACGATTTCCTCCCGCCATCTTGCGTAGAGGTCTTTGGGCGGTCCGGACGGTGAAATTCTTTAGGGAGAACTTTATCGAGGAATGACTCCCGGACGGCTAATTTGTAAGCGACAGGATCATCGATAAATGACCTGGCATGTCCCCCTTGGAGAGAAGTCTGAAGAATCAGGGCTTTCTCATCCCGCTCAAGTCG
>JADFOU010000395.1 GCA_022562655.1 candidate division TA06 bacterium | reverse complement strand
AAAATAAACAGAATGCCAGGAACAAAATAAATGATCCTAAAAAAAGATGTGAAACGGTCCGATTTGGGTATGTTTGTATTTCTTAGAGCCTGTATTCATCGTTTTACCTTTTGGACCGTCTGATTGGAATTTGCCACAAAAAGGGTTGGCTGTCAATGGAAAATTTAATGGACGCTTCGACTTTTACTGTAACTGTTAAATCTTTACTTCCCGGGCTCCAAGAGCTCATAGACGCGAAAGTTTATTCAGTAAGTTGTACTGGAGAATGCCATGAACAGATTGTTGAAATCATACGTAAAATTAAGAAGATATGGGGAAAAGAAATTTTGGAAGTGGGAATATAATTGGGCTCTGGATTCTGCAACATTTCGGTTGAAGGGGATACCCTTTACAAAAAATTTACAAAAGGTTTAATCAGATGTCATCCATTAAAGTTTGACACTGGATTGGCTGTATAGAGAAAAGATCAAGTTTGTAGGGTTTGCGTCTACGGTTTGGACTCTTTTTAGGATCCTTCCTTTTGGAGGTTACCTTCCAGAATGGGACACCCCGTGAATCCGAAAATGGAAAATGGTTGGTAGAGATGGGAAATTTGTAATCGAAAATTGAAAAGTGGAAAATGGGTAAACCAATTTCCACTCTCTAATCACTATAACAAATCTCTAATTTCCAATACCCAATTTCTATTCCCTTCCATTCGCCATCCTCGTCAACTGGGCGAGGTTATGGACCCTTTTGAGGGTCTCAAATCCATCCAGAAGGGCTAAGAGTTCACCCCTCCTTCTTTCAAATTGAGGGATGTATTTCTTTTTGACAGGATCAGCAGCAGGGGTCTTTATCCTGAGGGGGTTGATGTATCTTCCGTTTCGGGTGATCTCATAGTGGAGGTGGGGACCCGTGGCAAGACCGGTGGAGCCTACATATCCAATGGCCTGCCCCTGCTTTACTTTTACCCCCCTTCGAATCCCTTTGGCGAATCTTGAGAGGTGCCCATAACCGCTTTGATATCCGTTGGGGTGGCGGATCCGGATGAGCTTTCCATATTGTCCCTTTCTTCCCGCAAAGATCACAATTCCATCTCCTATGGTGGAGACCTCGGTTCCCCGAGGGGCTGCATAATCCACACCGTGATGGGGACGATTGACCTTTAGGATAGGGTGGTAGCGCCTGCGGGAGAAATAGGAGGAGATTCTCCGATACTGGAGGGCACTCCGGAGGAAGACCTTTCGAAGAGATTTTCCATTGGGGTAATAGTAGTCTGTGTGTCCCTTCTCCTCCTCAAAGTAGATTGCGGTGTGTCCCTCCTCTCCATGAGGGACGGGATCATATTGGGCGATCAGGATTGGACCAAAGCCGATGAATTCTCCATCAATATACTCCTTATGAACCAACCCTCGAAATCGGTCCCCTTTCTTCACGTCAAGATGAAAATCTATATCCCAGGAGAAGATGTCCGCAAAGGTATAGGCCAGTTCTACTTTCTTGTCAAAAGGGAGGTCATCCACTGGACTCACCTGGAGGTGGAGAAAGGCATCGTAGAGGGATCGTTCGATGACCCCTTCAAAACGGAACAACTTCTGTTCTACGTCGATCTTCTTTTGAAAACTTCGAAGCCCCTCTCCTTCGGGTTCGATAATATAGATCTTTTTGGGACCCGAACGATACTCAAACCGCCAGAATTCCCCTTCTGGTGACGTTTCCAGGATGAACTGGTCGCTGGGAAGGCATTGTTTCAAATCGAGGACCTCCCCAAGGGAGGCAAGTAAGGCGATCGAGAGATCCCGTGGAACCTCTTTTTCCACAAGTAGTCCTCCGAGGGTCCTGCCCCGCCTAAGGGTACCTTGGATGACTCGCTTACTCTTTTCTTTTGATTCTTGTCTGGATTGGGAATCCTCGGGGAGAGGAGAAGGATTTCCTTTTTCCTTCCTCCAAGGGTGAAACAAAAGAGGGATCAGGAGGAAGAGGAGGGCTGCCCATTTTATCGCCCCGATTTTTTTCCACCTTGGAGAAGATGAGATCCGGCGAATAGGGATCGACAGGTAATCCTTATAATCTTTCATGGAGAAATATCAGAAATTGGTTATTGGAAAATGGAAATTCGTAA
>JADFOU010000394.1 GCA_022562655.1 candidate division TA06 bacterium | reverse complement strand
GGACTTTTGAAACCCGATGTCTCTGCGCCAACCAATGTACCGACGACCAGCCTCTCCTGCAACTCCTGTTACACCATGAGTTTTGGGGGAACATCAGCCGCAACACCCCACCTGGGTGGGGCGATGGCCCTCCTCCTCTCCGCCGACACCTCCCTCACCCCGGGAGATGTGACCCGGATCATCCAGTTAACATCATTGGATCTGGGTGACCCCGGGAAGGACAATGAATACGGGGCGGGGAGGATCGATATCTATCGAGCGGTTCTGAGCCTTCAGCGGTCGAACATCATCCTCTCAGATTACTCCATCGATGATTCTTCCGGGGACAACGACATGCGTGCAGAACCGGGGGAAACGGTCACCCTCTTCGTCACCCTTCAAAATGGAGAGCCCTGGCAGGACGCCACCGGGGTCTCCGCCATTTTGAGAACAGATGACACCACCCTCACCCTGATAGACTCCCTCTCGAACTTTGGTTCGATCCCATCGGGCGGTTCAGCCGACAACCTCTCCGATCCCTTCACCTTCACTGTGAACCCTTCCAATCCCCACTGGGCGACTTTTACCATAGAGATCAATGCGACTCCCCCCAGTTTTAACGCAACCGAGACGATCCTTCTCCTCATCGGTCATCCCGACATTATCTTGATTGATGATGATGGAGGGGTGGACTTAGAGTCCTACTACAAAGAACCCCTGGACAATCTGGGCTATGTCTATGACGAATGGGTTGTGGCAAGCCAGGGCGTTCCTCCCTCCACTGGAACCTACGGGCTACAGGACCATGCCGTGGTAATCTGGTTCACCGGAAATGACTTCACCACCTTAACCCCAGCAGATACCTCTATCCTGAGTGATTTTCTTCAGAACGGCGGGAAATTCTTTATCACCAGTCAGAACCTGGGGGAGGAGATTGGATCAGATCCCTTTTATTCAGATTTTCTCCGGGCCCAATTTTTGGATGCAAATGCAAATGATAATCTGTTGATGGGAGTCACAGGAGATCCCATAGGCGATGGGATCTCCTTGGTGATTCAAGGGGTGAATGGGGCAAACAATGCGGATTCAGAGGACCGAATTACACCTCTCCCAGGTGCCGACTCCGTCTTCTCCTACACCAATGCCTTGGGAACAGCCGCCCTCAAATACGACTCAGGGGTCTACAAGGTCGTTTATTTCGCCTTCCCCTTCGAGGCAATTCATGGGGCTGGTTCCTTTGCCTCCAGGGATACGGTGATGGCGAGGATCTTGAAGTGGTTCGACCTCTCTGTGGGAATTGAGGAACCCGATTCGGGCGCATTCCGCAAACCCTATTCCGAGTTCCGATTGTTCCAGAATCATCCCAACCCCTTCCATTCCACCACCCTCATCCACTACGCACTTCCAAAAGTCAGCAGTCAGGAGAAAACTCACGTCAGGCTGGCGGTGTATGACATTACGGGAAGGTTGGTGGAGACCCTGGTCAATCAAGTTCAGGAGCCGGGGGTCTACAAAGTCGAATGGGAAGGGAAAGATCAACCAAGTGGAATCTACTTCTATCGCCTGAAAGCAGGGGACTTCTCGGCAACCCGAAAGATTGTAGTCTTGCGATAGACACCTTTAGAAAGAAGAAAAAGGGAGTCCCGTCTCTGGCGGGACTCCCTTTCTTATTGACAATCTAATCTTCCCTGCTATAATCGTTTTTGGTGATATTCTTCCCCTTTTTTCCTAAGGACTTTAAAATAGTTGGTTATGGAATTTCATAAGTTTAAAGTAATGTGCTCCTTTACTATCCTCTTCCTTCTTGGTCAAGGCGTGGTGGCGGCAGAGGATGGCGGCACTCCGATAAAGTTCTCAGGGATCGTCCGCTACGACAATCAATACGATGGAATTGATGGAAAAGACCAGGGTCGCCCAAAGTGGATTCGAACCTTAGTCCTTAATCCCTCACTTTCGATTTTTGGCTACGCTCTGGATTTCCCATTGACCTTCTCAACATTGGAATCGGAAATTCGCCAGCCCTTCAACCGATTCAATCTTCACATCGGAAGGGATTGGTCTGAACTTGATACTCTTGGGACTTATAAAAATCTTTCCCGGTATGCTCCCAGTGGTACACTCCTTAGAG
>JADFOU010000393.1 GCA_022562655.1 candidate division TA06 bacterium | reverse complement strand
TATTAGAAGTTCCCTGCTACTACTACTGCCACTGCTACTGCTACTGCCACTATCAGTACCCAAACTCTCTCAGGTCTTCTTTCTTCTTACTCCAGTTCTTTCGAGTTTTTACCCAAAGTTCTAAATAGACCGGTCTCCCCAAAAACCTTTCAATCTCCTCACGCGCCCGTATCCCTACCCTCTTCAGGGAATCCCCCTTTTGCCCAATGAGAATAGGTTTCTGGGACTCCTTTTCCACATAGATGATGGCTCGGATATGGTCCTTACTCCCCTCCTGCTCCCGAAACTCATCAATGACCACAGTAGTAGAATAAGGGATCTCTTCCCCATATTGGAGGAAGATCTTCTCCCGTATGATCTCCTGAACAAAGAATCTTTCAGGACTTTCCGTCAAGACATCCGGAGGAAACAAAGGCTCGCCCTCCGGGAGATAGTGAAGAATAGATTGAAGAAGAACCTCCAAACCATCGGCTTTGAGGGCTGAGATGGGGATGAACTCATCAAAGTTGTAAATCTCTTTATACTCAATAATGAGAGGGAGAAGGACCTCCTTGGCTACCGTGTCAATCTTGTTGATGGTGAGGAGGGTGGGTTTATTTACCCGTTTCAGAGTTGAAAGAAGTTCACCATTTAATTCCGGACGAGTGGGCTCTACGAGTAGGAGGAAGAGATCTGCGTCCTTAAGGGTCTTGAGAGCCGTTTTCACCATTCTCTCATGGAGTTCTATCTTGGGTTGAAAGATCCCCGGGGTGTCCAAGAACAAAATCTGACCCCTCTCATCATTCAGAATTCCGAGAATCTTGTGGCGGGTGGTCTGGGGTTTTGGAGTCACGACGGAGAGTTTCTGATGAAGGAACTGATTGAGGAGGGTAGACTTCCCTACATTGGGTTTCCCTAAAAGAGAAACATAACCCACTTTCTTCATTCGATAGACAGTTAGATGGTTGAATGGTTAAAAAGTTAAATGGGTTAAGAATTCAATGAGAATTTGAGAACCTTTCAAAAAATGCAAGAGATTTTTTCATCATATAGGGCATGAAGAGAAGTATACTGAAGTGCTCTGTGGGAAGCCAAACAGGTTTCGAAATACCGAGCCTATTCGTAAGTTTCAAAACGGAGGCTCGGGGGATGATGGGATCAAAGAGGCCGTTGAAGAGAAGGACCCGACGGGGATGATTTCGATGGGCGTAGGTAAGGGGATCCAAGAGAAACCACTCCCTGGGCGGCTTCGGGATCTTACCCGTCTCATCAATCTCAGATAGAAATTTCCTATACTCCATACAAATCTTCCTGTCCTCCCATTTCCTCCCATTCAATTCTGGGGATTTCACCACCCATCTTCCCATCCAACCCTTTCGAAGGAGGGTGTTAAAATCTCCACCTCCCACTACGGAGACACCGATTTCATAACGTTCATCCACTCCCATCAATAAGTTTAATAGGATAGCCCCTAAACTCAACCCAAAACCTCCGATCCGATATCCATCCTTCTGCAAAAGATCTGCAAGTTTTCTGGCATCCAAGACTGCCTGGTGGAAGGCACTATAAGTCTTTTTTAAATCTTTTGAAAAGAAATCCTTCCCGCTTCTCCTCCCTTTTGGAGTCCGTTTAAGATGGTAAGGAAGATTGAGGAGAAAGGCATCAAATCCCCCTGCCGCCAGTTCTTGAGAGATCCTTCTCTCAAAAGGAGCCCTTCGGGCGAGCCAACCGTGGAAGACGACGATAGCGAACCCTTTTCGATGATGATTCGGGCGATAGTGAAGAGAATAGACCGTGTTATTTTCTTTGGATTCTGTTTGAACAGGGCTGGGAAAGGTAACCTCATAGAGTGAATAAGCCTCCCTTTTTTCTAAAAGAACCCGATTCAGGACAGACTCATTGTGAGGAATCTCATAAAAACCGGTCTGCATTTTGATCGTCTCTAAGGATATTTTTATTGGAGCGGGAGAAGGGAATCGAACCCTCGACCCTCTGCTTGGAAGGCAGATGCTCTACCAAACTGAGCTACTCCCGCGAAAAGGCAGGGATAAGTGGAAAGGGTTCAGTGGTAAGTGTTTTTACTTGTCCCTGATCCCTGACATCTGATCCCTGAATTTTTGGTGGAGAGGGGAGGATTCGAACCTCC
>JADFOU010000045.1 GCA_022562655.1 candidate division TA06 bacterium | reverse complement strand
GAAGATGGAAATCCTCCGGAGGGCGGAGACCAGAGCATCTCGTTTAATATGAACCACTTTATCGTTTCCCTTAGGAATGACCTGCTCATAATCCGGGAATTCTCCTTCTATAAGGCGAGCCGTAATGGATGTCTGACCAAAATAGAAGCCAATCCGGTTCTCTTCAAATCGGACCTCCACCTCTTCAGCGTCTCCTACCAGTCGGTCTAAGTGATTGAGGGCTTTGGGAGGAATATTCACTTCAGTCTCTTCCGTCTTGAAATTCCGAGCAATCTTGAGGAAGGCAAGGCGGTGACCATCGGTTGCCACCACCCGCATCTCTTCAGGACGAATTTGCCAGAGGGCACCTGATAGGGCGGGACGCATTTCATCCATTGAGACAGCGAAGGTAGTCTTTTCAATAGAACGATGGAGGGTTTTTGCATCAAAGGTCATCACTCTCTTCTTACTCGCTTCTGGAAGATCAGGAAAGTCCTCCTTCGCCATTCCCATCAGCTGATAAGACCCTTTCCCACTTTCTACTGTCACCTTTTCCTTCACAACGGTTATTTGAATCTCACCGGGAGGGAGTTCCTTCACAATTTCCCCCATCCGCCTTCCTGAAACCGTAACACCCCCTTCTTCATCAACCTGGGCTTCTATCTTTGTTGTAACTGAAATATCCAAATCCGTTCCAGCGAGTAGAAGTTTCCCATTAGAAACAACCATCAAAATATTGGAGAGGATGGGAAAGGTTGCCCGTTGAGGGACAACATTTAAGACCTTCTCCAGTCCCTTGGACAGCTCAGATTGTTCTACTCTAAACTTCATCATTCCTCCTTCAGTCCAAAATGATTATTGGTTATCCACCGATTGTTTCTTTCTTCTACTAACTTAATATCTATATAGACGTAGTAGTAGGGAGTGTGGATATGTGGAAAGGAGATACAAATCTTGATTTCCCTTATACTTGAAAATATCTTCTCCTGTGAAGAAAGTGGTGAGAAAGGAGAAGTTATCCACTCTTTTCCAAAAGGTCACCTTATCCACAAGTTATTCATTCTGAATGTTGTGGATGAGTTTTTCAATGGTTATTTTTAGTTCTCTATCCTGGTTTTTGAGTTTATCTATTTTATTGCACGCATGGAGAATTGTAGTATGGTCTTTTCCTCCAAATCTCTTACCGATTTCCTTCAAGGGGAACCCTGTAAGTTCACGTGTGAGGTACATAGCGATCTGACGAGGGAGTGCGACGGCGGCAGTTCTCCGTTTTCCCCGAATGGCATCTTCTGAAAGATCATAATAATCCGCCACTATTTTCTGGACAGACTCAACAGTGATCTTTTTTCTCTCCTCACCCATAAAGGCCCTGAGAACCTCTCGAGCAACTTCTAAGGACATCACTTCACCCGTAAGGGAGATAAAGGCTTGGAGGCGAATGAGACATCCCTCTAAATGCCGGATGTTGGATTTGACATTCTGGGCGATATATTCAGCCACATCAACAGGGATGATGAAACCGTCCCGCTCGGCCTTGTCCTTTAAGATGGCGATCCGGGTTGCTAAATCCGGAGGCTGAATATCCACGACAAGTCCCCATTGAAATCGGGAAATAAGGCGTTCTTCCAGGGTCGGGATATCTTTAGGAGGACGGTCTGATGTGACTACAATCTGTCGACCTGCATCATAGAGGGCGTTAAAGGTGTGGAAGATCTCCTCCTGAAGGCTCTCTTTGTCTGCAAGAAAATGAATATCATCAATCAGGAGAAGGTCCTTGGATCGATATTTGTTCTTAAAGGAAATAGTCTGTCGATTTTGGATCGCATCAATCATCTCGTTCAGAAACATTTCGGTGGAGGTGAAGTAGGGCTTCATCTCGGTTTTTTGATCCCTGACGAAATTACCAATGGCATGTGTGAGGTGGGTCTTTCCCAGCCCAACTCCGCCGAAGATGAAGAGAGGATTGTATGTCTCCCCCGGAGCCTCCGCGACCGCCAGGGCAGCGGCATGGGCAAATCGGTTCCCATCCCCCACTACGAAAGTCTCAAAAGTGAATCGCTCTTGGAGCGCACTCTCGTTCGTCGTGAAGGTGGGGAATGAAGTCTTTCTAATTCTCCCCCCGATCTTTGCGGTTGGCTG
The DNA here is from genome assembly GCA_022562655.1 of candidate division TA06 bacterium. Lineage (GTDB taxonomy): Bacteria > Hydrothermota > DG-26 > E44-bin18 > JADFOU01 > JADFOU01. The sequence goes on along the minus strand of JADFOU010000045.1, from coordinate 8,589 downwards.
ATAGGAAAGGCGGAGAGGGCGTCCCACAATCTCCTCTACAGACTCCTGGATTACGGAGCAGTAATGCTCTCCAATCCAATCGGCAAAGAAAGGGTTGGGGACCTTGATGACCAAAAGATCCTCCTGGAGAGAGAATCCTTCTGTAGGACGGAGCCAGGTTTTGAAACTCTGGGGATTGACTTTTTCCCGAATGAGAATCAGAGCCTCCTGCCAAATTTCTCGAGCCTGGTTTTCCATCAGTGAATCATTACTTGTGGTTAGTTAGCGATAATTTTTTGAACCCATTCACAGGAACCGATAATGGGGATCGGACTTATCCACAGACTTATCCACATTCCGAAGAGTCCGAAAACCCCTTGAAAATCGGGGAGATTTTGGAATTAGAAATTTTTTCCACCAGAATTATCCACCATCCTATCCACAGAGGTCAATGGACTATAAGTTACCATAAATATGATACTTAAATAAAATTTTCGGACAATAAGATTGGGTTGTCCACACAATTTCATTATCGATAAAAAGTGAATCAATGGGCGATAGGTTTTTATAAGAAAAGAAATCAGGGTTTTTAAGTTATCCACATCGGGATTGGAAATGCTATTCTAAAGCTCTCTTTCTTTTTTGTCAAGAAAAAATTACACTTTCGCAAAAATATTTTATTTTTTTCTTGATCTACTGACTGCCTCACTCTTCTCGTGTTGTTTTCACAAATACGAGAAGTGGATCTCACCTGTCTGGGGCATTCCTCTCTTGATCTGCTTTTCCTAAAACCAGTTAGTGTTGAGGAGGATGCAATCATTGAACGGCTGTTGATTTGTTTTGTTGAAAAGAAGTTTGCACTAAACCTCCTTTCTCTTCCATGTGCCTGCCCGGAACCAGACCAGCATCGCGATCCCCTTGAGTATGGTGGAGATGGTGATCGCCCAGAAGATGCCATTGGGACCCATGCCGAGGGAGATGGCGAGATAATAGGCCAGGGGAATCCTCAGGAGTGTGCCCGGGATGGAGACGATAGTGGGGGGCATGGTGCGCCCCGCACCGGCAAAAACCCCCTCGAGGACGAATTCAAGACCCATGAAGACCTGCGAGATGGCGAGTATTTTGAGATAGGAAGCCGCGACGGTTAAGACATCGGGTTTATCCGTCAGGATGGAGACGATCTCTCGCGAGAACACGAAGAATATCACACCGAATACAAAAGTTATCACAGAGATAATTCCCACCGAGGTCCAGGCAGCCTTGGACGCCCTCTCCGTCTGGCCGGCTCCGAGATTTTGGCCCACCATGGAGGACGTCGCCATGTAGAAACCGAAACAGGTCATATACGAGATGGATTCGGCGCGGTTGCCTGCAGGGATTGCTGCTACGGCCGCAGTACCGAATTCGGACATGATTCTTGTCAATACCAGATAGACCAGTGAAAAGATTATGGATGCGACGGAAATGGGAAGGCCGATCTTAAACAATTTCCGGATCACATCATAATTTATTCCTCTTAAACTTCGAGGTAATATCCTGAAGGGTATTTTGCCTTTCAGAACGAAAAAGAGGGCAAGAATGGCTCCTGCCGTATGAGCAATGGCGGTTGCGATGGCAGCCCCCATGGTCTCCAGTCGTGGGAAAATCCAGACGCCATAGATCAGGAAAATATCCAAAACGATGTTGAGCCCGATGGCCGCAATCATGATGATCATCGGCGTCGTGGTATCTCCCACCGATCTGAAGATTGCGTTTACAACTTCCCAAAGGAAAAGTGCCGGTATGGATAAGAATACGATCATCAGGTAGACTCTGCCCAGGTCCTCGACCTCGGGACCCAGGTTGAGCAATTTGAAAATTTCCCCGGAAAAGATTGCGCCAGTGACAGCAAGGACAATGGAGAACAATGCGGCAAAACGGATGATGTCCATTGATTTTTCGGATGCGGCTCTGAAATTCTCAGCGCCATAGTCCCGGGAGATGATCGCCACCGTGCCCACCGTGAAGATGTCCATGATGGAAAATATTAACCAGATAATGAACCCGGCGGAACCTACTGCCGCCAGTTCTGCATTACCCAGATGTCCTACAAGGGCGGTGTCGACAAAGTTGTTCACCACGATGGTGAACATCGAAAGCACTGCCGGGATGGCTAAGGCAAGGGTGTGTCTGGGAATGGAACCTTTCGTCAGGTCTCTTGCCATAATGACGAGAATGTCCGACCCGAGGGGGGGACTCGTGCCGGATCTGTTAACCGCTATGATCTCAATACGATAAAAGGCTCGAAACCCCGAGCCTTTTACTCGATTTTCTACCTTCCTTTCACTTGGCGACAATCCTTGTGTTATATTCCCCTAAATACTCCAGATGTTCCTCATCGTAAGGATAAGACTCGTCCTTCCCATACGGATACTTCTTCATTCTATGAAAGGGAAGGGGTTCGACAGTCTGGGCGGTTACTCCATTGATTTCGCCTTCCTTGATCCAGCCATTGGTGAAGAGGATGTAATCCCGGTGCCAGCCGGAGGGGAGAGGTGGGACCTCTTCGGCTCTGAATGGGAAGTCCTCTTCACCAACGGGTAGGAACTCCCCTGTTGACTTTCACCCGCCTCTGTGATCAAGAGTGATCTTTATTGAGCCGACTGTGGGATCAGAACCACGCGAGTCAACCCGACGCCATATCCTTTGCCCATCGCTGACTTGAGTACGTCCAACACTATCCACACAGGCTTCAAATTCTACCTCTCCGTCTGCTCAGAACATCTTAATGCAACAATGCTTTCGAACCGGACATACGACCTTGGAGGAGGCTGTCATTGGGTAAAGCACTGCCAAAGAAGCAACAATCGCTGCGAAAGTCTGTACCCTCCGTGCTCTACCGCTAAGCCCTAAAAGTCTGGTTATTGCTTCTGTCTTCTCTCGTACCATCCCGCCATCTTTCTTTCTCTGCTTCATCTTTTTTCACATTCTTTTCTATTAGTTTTTTTGCTAACACCTATCACTATCCATCATTAGTTTTCCAAACTTTATTAGGCAATATTTTAGCTACCAGAGTGGGTTGTCAAGAAAAAAATGGGAAAGAATCAGCTTCTCACCTCCACTCCACCAAACATCGCGAAGGCACGGATGATCAGGGTTGAAGCAGCATCGGAACTGACAGAGGATCTTCTCTTTCTTGCATCCTCGATGCCGCCTAAGATGGGGGTACCCCGGATGACGACCGACCAGTCCTCCGGGACCCGAATCTCCACACCTCCGAAGAGAGCCGAAACATTCAAAAGGATCTCCCCTTCTGCCAGTTGTGCATCTCGAAGGTCGATCTCTATCCCACCGAAGGTCGACATTGCATTGCCACCCTGAAAGTTCTGCGAATCTACCCTGATCTCAGAGCCCCCGAAGAGGGTGAAGAGGTTGATCTCATCCGTAGAGGAGGTGGTTCCTCGAAAGGGATTTGGAATGGTTTTTTTGAAGAGAATCCAGATCCCCACCAGGATGAGAAGAAGGGGCCAGATCATCCTCCATTCCAGCCAGCCAAAGTTTTGGAGAAGCCAGAGGAGTCCGATCCCGACGAGAATCGACGGTCCAAAAGCAGGTCTCCCTTTTGAGAAGATCTGCCATAGTCCAATGACGATGAGGAGGAGAGGAAGCCAGATGGTTCCGAGGCTTATATTTAGTATACCGAGGTTATTGAGGAGGAAGAGGAGTCCTAAGGTTAATATAATCGTACCTAAAAAGTTCCGATCTCGAGATCGGGAGAGGTCAAACACGATCGCCTCCTTTATGTGTGGCTCATTTTAAATTGTAAAATTAGCAATGTTATACTTTAGCCTACCTAAAGCATTTTTTCAAGATCGTTTCCCGAGGGTTGAGTCTATAACCCCCGTTCCGATGACATCGCCCCAGACATTGACGGTGGTGCGGCAGCGGTCTAAGAACCAGTCGATGGCTAACAGGGCTCCAATTCCTTCCAATGGGAGACCTACCGATTGGAGGACCAACACCATGGTGACGAGCCCCGCTTCCGGAATCCCGGCGGCCCCGATCGCGGCGAGGGTGGCGGTAAGGAAGATGACAACCTCCTGTCCAAGGGTGAGGGGGATCCCATAGATCTGGGCGATGAAGATGGCGGCTATTGCCTCATAGAGGGCTGTTCCATCCATGTTGATTGTGGCTCCCAGGGGGAGGACAAAGGAGGAGACCTCGGGGGAGGTCTTGAGGTTGGACCGGGTCTTTTCGAGGGTTACCGGCAAAGTGGCGGAACTGGAGGCAGTAGCAAATGCGGTCATCAATGCCTGGGAGACTCCTTTAAAAACCTTGAGTGGATTTTTTCGAGTGAAGAGGAAGAGGACAAGGGGAAGGGTCAAGCTTCCATGGATCAACAGTCCAAGGATGACCGTTCCAGCATATTTGAAGATACGGAGGAGCTCCTGAAGGAACATCTCCCCTCCCCCAGCCTGAGCCAGCCGGGTCGCCACCAGGGAGAAGACGCCGATGGGGGCAAAGAACATCACGATGCGAACCATCTTCAAGAGGGCATCGTTTATTCCCCGAAAGAACAGGATAACACTTTCACCGCTTGGACCCAGCGTGGTGAGGATGCCCCCGAAGAGAAGGGAGAAGAGCAGTAGAGGAAGAACTTGTCCTTCTGACATGGCTTGGAAAAGATTGGGTGGGATAAGACCCCTGAGGACATTGAGGAAAGAGTATTCCTTTCTGGGTAGGACCTTCGTCATTTCTTCACCGATTGTCACTCCGACCCCGGGTTGGATCCAGTTGACGAGAAGGATGCCGAGGATAACGGAGAGACCCATGGTGGTGAGGAAATACAAGAGGGTGATTCCACCGAGACGTCCGAGGCGCCTTACATCCCCGAGATGGGAGATGCCTACGATCATCGAAACAACGATGAGGGGGATGACGAGAGCCTTAAGGGCATTGAGGAAGAGTTCGCCGAGAATGGAAAGAAAAAGAGCCTTCGGACCGAAGACCCATCCAACGACCCCACCCAGGATCACCCCAGCGAGGACCCCCCAAAGAAGATACGTTTGACTATTGAAACGACCCATTATGGAGTTGTCAGCATTCAGTTTTCAGCAGTCAGCCTGACCGCTGATTGCTGACTTTTTTTATTAAGAAGATGAAAGAGGCAATCTCAAATGAGAGAAGAACCTCTATTCTTCACTCGATCGAGAAGCCGTTCTATTTTTCTCCAGAACTCTAATCATTTAATGAACCGTCTACTGCCACTGCGCTCCGTCGCGCCCCGTCGCCAAAGTGGCTTTGGCACGTCGGCGACCGAAGCTTTGGCCCGGCCTTCGCAGCAAGCCTGAGGCGCCTGCCTGCCGCCTGCCTGCCGGTAGGCAGGGCAGGCAGGGCAGGCAGGGAGTTGGCAGCGTGGGTGACAAACTGCCACTGTATTACTTTTTCGTCAAGTCTTCAGCCAAGAGAATTGCCTCAGCGATCTCATGCATCTTTTTTCTAAGGTTCATCGCCTGCCGCTGGATCAATTCATAGGCTCCTTCTTCAGAAAGTCCATTCTTATTCATCAGAATTCCTTTTGCCCGTTCAATGATCTTTCGGGTCTCTAAGGCTTCTTGAGCTGCCTGGGCTTCCTCTCTCAATCGGGTATTCTCTATGACCACGGCGGCTTGATTGGCGATGGTGGAAAGAACCCGGATCTCCTCCTCCGTGAAGCGATGTTCCTCCGAAGTATAACAGTTGATGACTCCGATGGCTTTCTCTTTTATGAGCATCGGAACGGAGAGGAATGAAGAGAGCCCTTCCTTCCGAGCGATTTCCTTGTGGAGAAAAGCGGGTTCTCTCTGGACATTGAGGACCGCCATGGGCTCTTTTGACTTCATCACTTTGCCGGAAATGGACTCTCCAACTTTGATAGGAGGTTTCTTCCGATATTCTTCACTTCCACTCTGGGTCGCCTCCAACCGGAGTTCTCCCTTCTTCTCTTGGAGGAGGAAGAGGGAGACGACTTTTGCATTGATCACTTCGGCGGCGATGGTGACGATCAGCTTCAAAATCTCATGTGGATAGGGTTCGGAGACGATAGTCCTGCTCACTTTGGCAAGGGTCTCAATCTGCCGGGCTCTCCGCTCGGCTTTCTCTCTCAGACGGGTGTTTTCAATGGCGCCGCCCACTAAGTCTGCAATGGTGGAGAGGAGGGCGATCTCTGTGATGGAGTGGAGATAAACCTTTTTGTGCTGGACATTCACCACCCCAACGAGGTCCCCCCTTACTTCGATTGGGACAGAGAGGAAAGCTTCATAACGGTCCTCGGGGAGGTTATGATAGAACTTGAAACGGGGGTCCTCACTGGCATTTTCCGTGATGGCGACGGGCTCCCGTTTTTCTGCCACCCATCCCGTAATTCCCTCTCCCAGATGGAGTTTGATCCTTCCTAAAAGCCTGGGATGAGGGTTATAGGAACCTCGAAGAATCAGCTCCTCCTTCTTCTCATCGAATAGGTAGATGAGACAGGAGTCTCCCTTTGTAACCCCTATGATCATCCTGGCGATCTCACTCAAGAGTTCCTTCAACTCCAGGGTTGAACCGATGATCTCGATGATTCTGTGGAGGAGGTCCACCTCCAGAGTCTTCTGCCTATAAGCCTTTTTCAGTCTCTGGGTTTTGGGTAATGCCTTCGCCATTTTGAATATAGAGGATCAGGAGAACCGCTGAATGAGGGTTTCCTTTATGGTAGAGGAATTGTCCGAAAAAGTCAAGTAGGGGTTCAATCCGCCTCAGGCGGATGAAACCCCTACAGTAGGAATGGGTCAGCGGATTAAACGGATTTAGCGGGTCAATTTTCAATCTGGTTAATCTGCTAAATCCACTGGTAAGAAAGGCATCTTCCTGACAGCCTGTCTGCGGCGGATTCAAAAACCGAAACCCAGAGAGACGCGGTGGGTATTTTCGAAGTCATCACTGTAAGGAACGAAGGCATAGTCAACCCGGGCTTTCTCTACTTTGAATCCTGCTCCCGCGCTGAAGGTCTCAATGTCGTAGTTGAACTTGTATCCGAACCGCAGCTGCATCCCAGATTTATGGTCGAATTCAATTCCGGCATTGTATCGGAAGTCGGTGAGGATCGCCTTCACTCCATCCGCCGCTACAAAAAGTTTTCCATCCAAAAGTTTCCAGGGGAGGAGATAGCCTCCTCCGAAACGGACCGTTGTGGGAATACGCATCTTCTCTTCCACAAGTTGTGTAGTGGGACCCAAGTTCTGGAGGACTCCCGAGAGACGAAGTCCCTTAACCTCTTGGGGTTGAAGCTGGAGCCCCAAATCAAGGGCCCAAGTATCGAGACTGTGGATATAGATTCGTTCATGGAGCCCTTTGAAAGTGACCCCTACGCTCGCCTCTTCCCCGATTTGGCGGGCATAGGAGAAGGAGAGGAATATATCGTGGGGATGGAAGATCCCAATGGGATCTCCAGGGTTCTCTCCGCGAAGTTCCAACCCATCATCCATAAAGAGCCCCCCCAAGGCTACTCCAAAAGCCTGTTTCCCCTTTCCATAAGCGAAACCAGCAAACTCATAACGGATGGACTCGAAGTATTCATTGTGGGCAATGGAGAGATCGGTTCCTTCGATTCCAACAAGCCCTGCCGGGTTCCAGTAGAGGGCAGTGGCATCTCCCTGGACGGAAGAGGAGGCATCCCCCATCCCATTGCTCCGAGCGCCCATCCCGATCTTGAGAAAGACAAGCCCCGGCGTCTCCTGGGGAGAGGCGGATACTGGATACAGGATACTGGATGCAGGGAGAAAAAGACAACAGGCAGAAAAATAAATCAACCGTTTCATTTTGACCTTCCGTTCACAGATAGGTCAACCGTCTTGGTTGACCCTATTCGGGACAAGCGTGGACGCTTATCCTACTGAATTTGGAGCGAACGAAGACGCTTGTTCTATCAAAAAATTCGAAATAATCGATACACGGTGAGACGAACTTTGTCAACTGTTAAAACGAAAATGGTGGGTATTTAGTTCCATCCAATGCCCACCATTTTCATTGAATCCACCCGGTTGAATTACTTCTCAGTGTTTTTTATCACGACCAACTTCCGTGTGGCTTCCTTCTCTTTGGCCTGCCCGAATCGGGACTGAAGACGATAGAAGTAAACTCCGGTTGTCACCTCCCTGCCCGAATTGTCTCGCTGGTCCCAGGTAAGCGTGTGAAGTCCCTTCTTCATCTCTCCCTCATGGAGGGTCTTCACCAGTCTCCCCGTAAGATCGTAGATTTTTAGTGAAGCGAAGCCAGATGCAGGAAGTGTGAAGCGAATGGAAGTATTGTGAGAGAAGGGGTTAGGCTTGTTTTGAAGCAATTCAAATTTTCCGTTTTTTGTTTTTAATTTAACGTAGTCGTTCTCTTCCTCAACCCCGGGTACTACATAGGCAAGGATGAGATCTCCATAATAAGCAGGATCCGTTTCATTTGTACTCTCCAGAGAAGTGGGCCACCACCCTTCCTCCTCAAAGGTCCCCTGATCAACGATACCCATATGGAGACCCACAGTATCGTTGTTGGCAGGAGAGGCTTCTAATTCATACTTCTGGCTCCCAAAGGGGATTGCGATCTCAAACTTCGAGTTCAAAA
>JADFOU010000044.1 GCA_022562655.1 candidate division TA06 bacterium | reverse complement strand
GCAACAACTGATTTTTCTCGCCTTTCTTCTTGTCCTAATCCTCACTCCCTTCTTTCACCGATTGGCGTTATTTCTTAAAATCGTAGATCGCCCGACCCCTCTCAAATCCCATGAGAAGGCGGTTCCCTATTTGGGTGGAATGGCACTTCTCCTTTCAGTGCTTCTCCCTGTCCTTTTGATCGCCCTCTTGAAGGATTTGGTGGACAGGAAGATTCTGGGAATTCTTATCGGGAGTCTCTTAATTGCTATCCTTGGGCTTTTAGACGATATAAAAAATCTCTCCCCCTATACAAAATTTTTCGGTCAAGGAATGGGAGCCCTCATCCTCATCCTCTCCGGTGTTCATCTGGAAATCATCTACTTCCCACTCTGGTTGAATCTCCTCCTCACATTCCTCTGGATTTTGGGAATCACCAATGGATTCAATATCATTGATGTGATGGATGGCCTTTCAGCAGGAGTGGCTTGCATCGCAAGTGCCGCCTTTCTTTTTATTGCCATCCCGACTCAGAATGTCCACGTGGTTCTTCTCTCAGCGGCTTTAGCCGGAGGGACTCTGGGTTTCTTACGGTTCAATTTCTATCCCGCCCGCATCTTTATGGGGGATTCCGGGAGCCTCTTTTTAGGCTTTCTCCTCGCCAGCCTCTCCATTACAGTGAGTTATACCGCTGTGAATAATATCGCCCTCCTGAGTCCCCTTCTCATTTTGGCCGTTCCAATTTATGACACCTTTTTGGTCTCCCTTCTTCGAATCCTCAAGGGGAGAAACCCTTTCAGGGGTTCTTCGGATCATTTTGCCCTTCGCCTCCGAGCCCTGGGGATGAAGGATTCTCATGTGGTTTTGATTATCTATGTCATCTCCATCGCCCTCTGTGAGGCTTCTTATATCGCAACGACGGTCAATTTCTACGGCGCGGTTTTCATCTATCTACTTGTCATAGGAATCCTTGCTACGGTAGGAAGGAACTTGAGTCGGGTCAAATTTGATTGAAAGAGGAAAATTCAATATTGAAACCACCCCGCCTTAGGCGGGGTCAAATCCGTGGATTGAATTATAGAATGGATATTGTCATTCTCGGGGCAGGATTTTCGGGCTTGAGTGCCGCTTACCATCTTCAACAGTTGGGGTTAGAGTGTGAGGTCTATGAGAAGGAAGAGCGGGTGGGAGGAGTTTGTAGAACAGAAATCAAAGAGGGCTATACCTTCGATCACTGCGGACACCTCCTTCACTTTCGGGATTCTGGAATTCGGAAACTCATCCAGAATCTGATTGGAGATCAGCTTTCGAACCACACCCGGCAAGCATGGATTTTTTCAAAAGGGGTCTATACCCGCTATCCCTTCCAATCCAATCTCTATGGACTTCCAAAAGAAGTAATAGAGGAATGTCTTTTAGGCTTTATCGAAGCACGAAACACGAAGCACGAAGCACGAAGCACGAACTTTGAAGATTGGATCTACGCCCATTTTGGAAAAGGTATTGCAAAGCACTTTATGATCCCCTATAATCGAAAACTCTGGACTGTTCCTCCGAGGGAGTTGACGACCGATTGGATGGGCCGCTTTGTTCCCCAGGTTTCCCTCAAGGAGATACTCCATGGATCCCTAATCGATTCCAAAACCCAATTAGGTTATAATGTGACGTTTGACTATCCCAAGAGAGGTGGAATTGAGTCTGTGGCGCTTGCTTTGGCAAGAAAAGTCCAGGGGATTCATACCCAGAAAAAGGCAATTCGAATTCTGCTCTCCTCCCGATACGGGCGAAAGCAAAGGGGGGCACATCACAAAATTCGATTTGAAGGAGGATTCGATAGAGAGTTTAAAACACTCATCTCCACCATTCCCCTTCCAGAATTGATCCGTAAAGTGGAAGGGGTTCCGGAGAGAGTGAGGAAGGCAGCTGAGAACCTCCGTCATACCTCAATCCTCAATCTCTGTTTCGTCATTGACCGTCCGAAGGTCTCAGAAAAGCACTGGGTCTATGTCCCTGAGGAGAGATTCCCATTCTATCGGATTGGGTTTCCAAGCAATTTCTCTCCCTATTCCACTCCGAAAGGAACGAGTTCCATAACGGTTGAGGTTTCCTATCGAAGGAGAAAACCGACAAGTGTGGTGGATCGGGTCCTGAAGGGACTTCGGGAAATGGACCTCATAAAAAGGGGAGATAAAATATTATTCCACCATGTCATCCCCATCCCTTATGCCTATGTCATCTATGATCAACATTACAAGCCAAGTATGAAGATCATCCAAGGTTATCTGAAAGGGAAAGGGATCCATTCCATTGGACGCTTTGGAGGGTGGCAATATACCTCTATTGAGGATGTGATTTTAGAAGGGAAAGAGACCGCTGAAAAAATCACGTTGAATCGTTAACTGGACAAAATCTACTTCAGCACTTCTCTCCGGAGCCATCCCCTATGAAGAGCTCGGTTCTAACATCCGTCTATCCCATCTCTGTGTAGCTCCTTATCGAAAATGGAAACTCGGTTCTCCCCTCAAGATCAATGAATATATGCATGCGGGAAACCCATCGTAGCGTCCAGGATGCCGGGTCTGGAGTTTATCGAAGAAGAGTCCATTGGGGCTCTCGTCAATCCCGAGGACCCCAGCGATCTGGCTCAAAAAGGAGATGGGAGAGAGGGCAGGAATCCTAGCGCAAGAGTTTGGCTGGGACCGAGTCGCCCAAAGGGTGGAGAAGGTACTGAAACGGGTTGTTGGAAATTAGAAAGCAGAAAATCTAATATCCAGCATCTAACATCTAATAAGTCATTATCGTCTCGCCCACCACAACAAAAAGATTCCACACCCACCAAAGAGAAGATTGGGAAACCAAGCGGCCAGGGCAGGAGGGACATACCCGCTGTGTCCTAAGGACCGGGCGGTCTGAAGAAGACCCCAGTAGAAAAAGCAGATTGTTAGACTGAGAACGAACCCAAAGGCGATTCCACCCTTACGAATCCTCGCTGCTAAAGGCGCCCCGAAGAGAATAACGATCAAATTGGCTAAGGGAAAAGAGAACTTGGTATGAAGGTCCACCCGTTCCTTTCCTACCTCCTCACCCCCCCGCCTCTTTTTCGAAATGTACCTTTTTAACTCACGGAAGGACATCTCCTCGGGCTCTTTCTCCTCCCGAGAGAAATCCTCAGGGGTCTCCTCCAATTGAGGCTGGGGAAGTTCTTCAAAGGAGAGGAGATCTTCCTCTCCTGCCTCATCAAAGGTTCTCATCACTCCCTTCTGAAAGATCCATCCTTCCTCAGTCCAGACTGCCTTCTCAGCGTCAATCCTCTTTCTCAAAGAGGATTCATCTCTGAATTCGAAAAACGTCACTTTCACCAATTCCTTCTTCCCCCCATCAAATAGTTGTGCCCGAATGACTCGACCCTCGGCTCCCAGGTAGTTGAAATCTCTCTTATAATATGGATTTGTGGGGGGTCTTTTATCAATCTCCACCCGTTCAATCCGTCTCTTCTTTTGATTTCCATATGGGACAATAACATCCTCCAGAAAGAAGATGAGAAGACTCAAGAGGAGACCGAAGAGGAAAAGGGGGAAGAGAGTCCGATTGAGGCTCACTCCAGAGGTGAGGATGGCAGAGAGCTCGTTTCTTCGTGCGAGAACCCCCACAGTGAAAAAACACGAAAGGAGAGCGGCGACCGGGACGATGAGGACGGTAATGAAGGGGATCTGGTAGAGGTAGAGGCGGAAGATGGTGAAAAGCCCAACTTTTTTGTCAATGAATCGAGCGATGTCCTCAAATAGATCTACAGTAATGTAGATGAAGATAAAGGCAAAGAGGCTGTAAAGTAGAACCTTCAAAAACTCCTGAAGGAGATAGCGGTCGAGAATTCTCATCGATTTAGACTTTGGACATTGGATTTTAGACTTCAGTATATTGTCAAGAGTCTATCGTCTAGGGTCTGCCTTTTCTCTTCCACCATCTAAACGGTTTCTCCTGTCCGATATGATAGAGGAGATATCCCCCGATCAGAGAAAGGAGAAGATTCGGTGTCCACATCGCCAGGAGGGGTAAAACCAACTTTCGGTCTGCCAACTCCTCACCGACGACCAGGGCAATGTAATAGAGAACGAAGAAAAGAAGGGCAATTCCAAAACCAACCCCCATCCCTCCCCGTCTCATTGCAATCCCCAAAGGGGCACCGATGAGGAGAAAGGCGAAGGAAGAAAAGGGAATGGAATACTTTTTGTGGATCTCCACAAGATAGCGGTTGATCTCCCTTTCCTTGGAGAGAATTGCCCTCCTTTCCAATTCCCTTTTTTTCGGGTCCTCCAGAACTTTCATCCGCTCCTTCCTCTCTTGAATGCTTATCCGGATTTCATCAACCTTTTTTTTCATATCCCTGGCAGAGAGCTCCCGATCCCCTCGATAGGTTCGCTCCTGGCGACTCCATTCGTTCTCAACCGGAATCCGGAGTCTGTGTCGCTGAAATTTTAGACGGCGGTACCGCCACCAGTCCCCTTGAAGGAGTTCATGGATCTCACCATCCAGAAGGAGGATCTCTATCATTCCTCCTTCTGGTGAAGTGAAAATCTCTCCCTGTCCTGCGATGATCGTGCGAAAGACATCCTTATTGATCTCGTAGATTACGATATCATGGATTTCTTGAGTCTTCTGATCAATCTTTCGAATGAAGGTATCAAATCCTTTAAAAGCTTGAATGAAGACACCTTCTTTGATCTTGAGGGTGGGCTTTTTCTGTGCGATGTCAATCAAGAGATTCTTCACTCGATGGTTGGATTCTGGAAGGATATGATTGTTGAAATAGACCATCCCCATAGAGAGGAGGATAGAGGCCAAAAGAATTGGGGAGAGGATTCTCATCATATTGACTCCACTCGTTTTCAGGGCAACGATTTCCCAGTCCTGAGATAGACGTCCAAAAGCCATCAAGGCTGCCACCAGAACTGCCATAGGAACCGTAACGGCAAGGATGAAGGGGAGGGAGAGAACAAAAACCTCTAAGACCGTTTTTACATCCAAACCCTTCCCGATAATCAAATCCACCAACTCAAAGACCCGGTTCATAATGAGAACAAAGGACAGAACTGCAAGGGCTAATAAGAAGGGGCCAATATGTTCTTTCAGGATATAGCGGGCAATGATCATGGAAGAGGCGGTAATTGGTGGATGGTTGAATGAATAAATGGTTAAAGTAAACCGTATACCTTTTTAACGATTTGAGCGAAACGATCGTATGCTTAAAAACCAACCCCCCATATGGAGAGTTACCAAATTTGCATTATATTACACAAAAGAAGGAAAAACAAGGGCTTTTCTGCTTCGAAAATACAGGAATACCACAGATTACACGGAAAAAAACGGAATACACGGAAGAATAATTGAGTTACAGGTAAAAAAATCTAAGGATTTTGAACAATTAAGGCAGTTCCGTGACTTCTGTACCTTCCGTGTTTTCCGTGGTAAACAGATTTTTCAGAAATTTCGAGAGAATTGGCTTGACAGATGCATTTTTTTACAATAAAATTATTGTCAATAAATTTATTGTAAAGGAGATCTCATGGGGTTCACACTTAAGCCCGTTCAAGGAAAAGCACTGGTGAATCGGGAGAAGATCATCGAGGAGATGGTTACCTCCTTGGCTGATTTTGGGGTGGAGATGGGCTTTGCCTTGGTGGGAAATCGAAGGATGGGAAAGACTTCTATCTTCTTAGAGGTTTGTCGTCAACTCCGTAATAAAGAGAAGATTGTCCCCGTATATTTCTCCTTATGGGATCTTGTCGAAGGGACTCTGGAAGAGTTCACTCAATTTCTCTCGGTAGCCATTCTGGATGCATATAAAGATCGCCTCTCTTTGAAACTCAAAGCGAAAAATTTCTTAAAGATCCCTTTAGAAACGATCAAGGAAATCCTGACTGAAGCAGAAGTGGCGATCAAGATCAAAGAGGAGGTGGAGATCCTCCTGTCCCCTCGCCGGGCAAAGAAAAGGGCGATTGAGGATTTGGAGAGGGTCTTCGAACTTCCGGAGAGTCTCGCTCTCCAGACCAAAACCCGATGTGTCCTTTTTCTTGATGAATTCCCCTCCATCATTGAATTGAAGGACGGGGCGCACATCGGGGAAGGGGCAATCCGGAAGATCCGAACCATTCACGAACGACAGAGAGGAACAATTCTCTCCATCTCAGGCTCCATTCGAAAGACCATGGAAATCGTTGCACTCTCCTCTGCCTCTGCTTTTTATCGGCAACTCATCGTTCGGGAAATCGGTCCTTGGAACAAGGAAGACATTAAAGATTTAATAATGGATAATCTCAAAAAGCCCATTGGTGAGGAGGCATTGGAAAAGATCGTAGAATTTACTTCCGGGATTCCGTTTTACGCCCAATTTTTGGGAAGAGAATTGAGTGGGGTTAAAGAAAAAGAACTAACCGCCCAGAGTGTCGATGTGGCGATCGAACAGTTCATCGAGGAAGAGGGGAGCATCCTCTTCAAGGAAGAATTTGAGAGGCTCGGTCCCAAGGAGAGGAAGATCGTCACTCTAATGGCTTCTCAAGATCTATCCTCCCCTTCGCAAATTGCCAGAGCCATGGGACAGACGCCTAACAAGATCTCCATGTATCTGGAATATTTAGAAGAAAAGGGAGTGATCGAGAAGATTGAACGAGGTACATACGGGTTGGCCGACCCGGTCTTTAAGAGATGGCTTGCAATAAAATATGCTTGAATTTGCTGATGAAATTCAGCGCCGGTCAAGAAATTTTGACAATTATCAGAATTGAATGTAGAATGTATAATTTAGGATTGGACCTATTACCATTGTCCAAGAATAGCGAATGAAAAAGATAGTTGTTTTGGGTGCTGGCATGATGGGAAGTGTCATTGCAGTCGATCTTTGCCACGAATACCACGTTACAGTTGCCGATGTTGATCCAGATCAATTGGATTCTCTGGAAGAACACCATCCTATTCATACGGTAGAATCGGATTTATCGAATTCGGAAGCAGTTCGAGATGTGATACTAGATGCTGATCTGGTTATAGGTGCCTTACCGGGTTTCATGGGATTTGAGATGTTGAAAACCGTTATTAACAGCGGTAAGAATATCGTTGACATTTCATTCTTACCAGAAGACCCCTTTGAATTAGATTCCCTTGCAAAACAAAAACAAGTCACTGCGGTCGTCGATTGTGGAGTGGCTCCCGGGATGTGTAATCTCATCTTGGGCTATTACAATCAAAAGATGGAAGTAGAATATTACGAGTGTTTGGTGGGTGGGCTTCCGGTTGATCGAAGTGGTCCCTTTCAATATAAGGCCCCTTTTTCTCCCATTGATGTGATTGAAGAATATACCCGTCCAGCACGAATTATGGAGAACGGAAGAGTCGTAACGAAACCAGCCCTCTCGGATGTGGAATCCGTGGAGATTGATCCGGTCGGACCCCTTGAATCCTTCAATACTGACGGACTGCGAACCCTGTTGAAAACTATGAAAATACCCAATATGAAGGAGAAAACACTCCGCTACCCAGGACATATTGAATATATTCGAGTTTTGCGGGAGAGCGGCTTTTTTGACAAAGAACCAATCAATATCCGTGGTACTGCAGTTCGACCCATTGACGTAACAGCAAAATTATTGTTCCAGAGTTGGAAACTTGATAAAGACGAATCTGAATTTACGGTAATGCGGATTATCATCCGTGGAAAGGAACAAGGGAACCCTAAACAGTACGTCTACCGTCTTTTTGACCGATTCGACGAACAAATGAAAGTTTCATCGATGGCTCGCACAACAGGATACACATGTAGTGCCGCTGCGCGTTTGGTATTGGAAGGGAATTTTACGCAAAAAGGGATCTGTCCTCCTGAATTTATAGGGGCAGATTCGGAATGCTTTAAGAAGATGATTGCAGCGTTAAAGAAACGAAAGATAAATTATATTAAAGAAGAAATAACGCTTTAGCAAGCACACTTCCCTACGACCTGTCGTATTTTCGCACAAGTTGTCGTTTTTTTGATATGACCTGTCGTATTTTCGCATAAGATGTCAGTGGCATGGGATCAGTTCTTGACTTTGCGTAACGAAATAGTTAACTTTCCCCAGTTTCTAAAAAAGTACATTTTAATCTAAGAAAACTCGAAATTATTGATGGCTGCGATCAAACATTTCTTAGAGTTAGTTTTGTTGTTTGTATTTTTGTTTTTCATCCTCCTCAGTTTGGTAGGGTTTTTAACATCCATAAGGCCTCAGAAGTTTACTTCGAACATTACTCCTGCGGATATAGGTTTGGCGTATGAAGAGGTTTCATTCGTGACAAATGACGGCATTAAACTGAGGGGCTGGTTTATCCCAAGCGAATCTGAAAAAGCAAAGACGGTCATCCTCTTACATGGCTATCCAGCCGACAAGGGAGATATTCTGCCCGCCCTTTCCTTTTTGAATCACAAGTTCAATCTTTTCCTATTCGACTTTCGATCTTTAGGGGAGAGTGGAGGGAAGATCTCGACTGCCGGAGCAAAAGAGAAAGAAGACCTCCTGGCTGCAATCACCCACCTCAAATCACAAGGAATTGAAGAAGTGGGTGTGTGGGGTTTCTCCATGGGTGGTGCTGTGGCTTTAATGACCTCGAAAGAGGCGCCGGAGATCAAAGCGATCATTTCTGAATCCAGTTATGCCCGACTCGACCTCATGGCCAGGGAACTATACAGATTCCCTGTTTTGAAGTACCCTCTTGCCTATTTGACTGGAATCTGGTCAAGGATCTTCTTAGGGATCAATCCAAAGGATGTCTCACCGGCTGAGGGAGTTAAGGGACTTGAGATACCCATCCTTGTCGTCCATTCGAAAAACGATCAAGTGGTCTCTTTTAAGCATGCACTTCTAATTCAGGAAGGTTTAAAGGATAATCCCAGGGCAGAGTTCTGGTTTGAAGAAGACCTGATTCACGGGCAGTTAGGAGGAGAATACCAAAAGCGGATCGAGGAGTTCTTTGAGAAGAATCTATGAGAGATTATTTACGGTTTATGAAATAATAATATTTTATGAAAGAAGGACTTGAGTTCAATACCAAATAATATACATTGACCTCATATATATTACTTTGAAGATTTACTTTTTTGGGTTACCCCCTCTTCCTTCTTTTTCATTGACAAAACCCTCAAGGAATGGTTAAATTGTTCGGCAGTTAACCCGATTCGGGTAACTAAATACCAATAACCAACTTAATACCCAGGAGGTTAAATGACTAAGGGAACCATAAAGACCTTGATCAGAGACCGGGGTTTTGGTTTCATCAATGCTGAGGATGGCAGAGAGATATTCTTTCATCGGAATGAGCTGGTGAAAGCAGAATTCGATTCCTTGCATGAAGGGGATAAGGTAGAATTTGAAGTTGAGAAAGGACCGAAGGGTCCGAAAGCTACAGGCATCAGCGTTTCTGCGACGGAAGAGTGATTCTCCTGCTTGCCCGAATCGGGCCGGGGGGAGACTGCTCACTTCCTGAAATTCTCGATTCTGCTCTTTAAATCCTCATTTTGGTATGGGGTCAGGCTAAGAAATAAAAGATAATTTGTGTTTCAAAGAGAGAAAGACTACCCAACATTTGGCTGTTCCACGTCATAAATCTTATTTCTTAGTCTGGCCCCTGGAATCTATTGACCATGGCGGCGGACAGGCCTGCCAGCCCCTATAGAGGGGCGGGATGAATCCTAATCAGTTTCGGGGGATTTTCCGCAAGTTCGGGTAATTCAAGGATTTCCTCTAACCCCTTAGTTTTGTGAGGGGTTAGTTAATAGTTGGTGATGTCGTGTAAGTTGCCTATATATATGGATGTAGACCACAAGTTGGCACAAATATGGCACATTCACAAAGATTGCAAAAGGTAAGACATCGTAAGTCATTGTAAAACAAGCGTGGCGGCGTAGCTCAGTTGGTTAGAGCAGGTGAATCATAATCACAAGGTCAGGGGTTCGAGTCCCTTCGCCGCCACTTCATACACCTGTTAAATGGTAATTCTCCTACTGGTGAGTTTGGCAGCTGAGCAACGGAGATCCCTGGCTGCCGCCAGGACAGGCTTCGATTCGGTTAAATGGTGAATGGTTAAACCGTAAAATTTCTGAAACAATTACCAGTTACCAATTACAAATTACCAATTTCGATGACCATTGCAGAAGAAATTAAGAGAATCAAAGAAGGGACGGCGGAGGTCATCCCGGAGGAGGAACTGGAGGAGAGACTTGAACTCGCCAGGAAGGAGAAGAAGCCCCTTCGGGTGAAATTGGGAATTGATGCCTCGGGACCGGACATCCATTTGGGGTTCGCCGTGGTGCTGCGGAAACTTCGGCAGTTTCAAGATCTGGGACATAAAGCCATTCTCATTGTGGGTGACTTTACGGGAAGGATTGGGGATCCCTCCGGAATGAGCAAGACCCGTCCACAGTTGACTTTGAAGGAGATACGTAAAAACATGGAAAGATACAAGGATCAGGTTTTCAAGATCCTTCGAAAAGATCGTGTGGAGATCCGGTATAACAGCGAGTGGTCCGATCCCCTCAAGGCGGCTGATATCATTCGCCTCGCATCCAAGTCCACCGTTGCACAGATGCTGGAGCGGGATGATTTCACAAAACGTCTTCAAAATGGCGCCCCCATCGCCCTCCACGAGTTCCTCTACCCCCTCTTTCAGGCGTACGACTCGGTGGCAGTGGAGGCAGATATAGAATTGGGAGGGACAGATCAGAAATGGAACCTC
>JADFOU010000392.1 GCA_022562655.1 candidate division TA06 bacterium | reverse complement strand
AATATCAGCTCAAAGGGGTGAATCAAGGGCAGATCAACCCTAAAGTCGGCCTCTCATTCGCGAATGGTCTTCGTTCAGTTCTGCGGCAGGATCCCGACATCATCCTTGTGGGAGAGATTCGCGATCTTGAAACGGCTGAGATCGCGATTCGCGCTTCCCTCACAGGACATCTTGTGTTTAGCACGCTCCATACCAATGATGCAGCGGGGGCGGTGACCCGTCTCGTTGATATGGGCGTGGAACCTTTTTTGATCTCTTCTTCTTTAATCGGGGTACTTGCCCAGCGACTTGTCCGGCGGATTTGCCCTGCCTGCAAAACAGAATATACCCCCCCCGAGGCGATCCTGAAAGAAATTGAAAGTTCTCCTCCTCCAGCTGCAGAAAAGCGGAAACGGGCCCCAGAGCGACAGGATGAAGGATTTTACGTCATGAGTACGGAGAAGGAATCTTCTAAAGCCGCACCGGCTCCTACACCTTCTCCTCAGGGAATATCAAAGAAGACCTTTTATCAAGGAAAGGGATGCGGGACCTGCCGGCAGATCGGATATCACGGTCGGATCGGGATCTTTGAACTGATGGAAGTGAATGACGAAATTCGAAATCTCATCATTTCCAAAAGTCAGACGGTTGCCATTCGGACCGCAGCGATCCGCGCCGGGATGCGGACCCTTCGGGAGGATGGTTTTGACAAAGTGAAGAATCAAGTGACAACGCTTGAGGAGGTGATCCGTGTCACTCGAGAAAGCTGATCCTGTCCTCAAGGAACGGGCACAGAAGATCAAGCTCCTCATCTTGGATGTCGACGGTGTGTTGACAGACGGCCGGATTATCTATGGCGATGCGGGGGATGAACTCAAATGTTTTGATGTTCAGGACGGACTCGGCATTTACCTTCTTTCCAAAGTGGGGATCCAGACAGTGATCATCACCGCTAAAAAATCACCCGTGGTCCGCCGGCGTGCGCGGGACAGCCACATTGCAAAGGTCTATCAGAATGCCCCCGACAAATGGAAAGCGTATCAAAAGGTAAGGAAGAAATTCCGGGTGACGGATGAAGAAGTCTGTTTCATCGGAGATGATCTTCTCGATCTTCCGATTCTCCTCCAAGCAGGACTTGCCGTGAGTGTCCCGAATGCGGTCGCAGAGGTCCGTTCCCGGAGTCATTATATTACCCAAAGAGAAGGGGGCCGAGGGGCTGTTCGGGAGGTGGTTGATTTCATCTTAAAAAGCCAGGAAAAATACGAAGCCCTCATTTCCCACTACACGAATCATCAGTAGAGTCAACCGGGATCTCCTCATCTCAAACGGCACACTCCGATCCGATGGTAAAATCAATTCCAAGACCACTAAGTCATCTTTTCCATATGGTATACTTTATGTATTAAGAAAATTCCATTTGGAAATAAATGACCAACCCCAAAGGAGGAATTTCCCATGAACCGAGATAAAAGAATTCTGATTCTTCTTTTTATTCTACTTTTCACCTGCAGTTTTGTGGCCATCGCCCAAGAACAGATTACCTTGACCACATTCTATCCTTCTCCCCGCGGGGAGTATGAACAGCTGCGGATCATTCCCAATGCGGCCGCCGATTGGATCACAAAGAAATGGTACGGAAATGCCCACCATCCGGAGTTCGACGAATGCGACCCACGGATGAGAAGAGCAAAGACGCAGAATAAGACCTGCAGGAGCGTCGCGAGAAACCAAAAGGTTGATCCCATCGCGAGAATCCCGCCGGCGATCAGCAGGAGCGAAAGAAGAAAAGGCGTTGTCCAACGTAAGAGCTTATGACACCATAAACCCATGGCGACTCCCCGGTGACGGAAGGGATTCAACAAGTCGTAGTATCGGAGCAGGGTTTTGAAATCCTTTGAAATGATCCGCACCTTGGTCCGAAAGAGCCCATCCGGAGTTTCTGCAACCCGCTCATATACTACCGCATCGCGGACATATTTCGTTCTATAGCCCAACCGGGCCGCCCGTAGAGGCAGGGCAAAATCCTCCCCTTCATCAACCCGAAGTTCCTGAAACAGCTCTCTCCGCACCACAAAAATACAGCCGCACCCCATCACTAGAGTACCCAGATCGGACACCCATCGCCGAATCGTCTCCTCATACCTCCAGTACGCCCCCTCGGACCGCGAGGTT
>JADFOU010000391.1 GCA_022562655.1 candidate division TA06 bacterium | reverse complement strand
CTGGGATGCCGATTAAGTTAATACATGCTAAGGTAGGGAAAGTTGCGAGAGCGGAACCTGTGGCCCTTCTCGATGAACAACACCGAATTCATCATATCGGGGTACTTCCAGAACTTGAGGATCAGATGTGCCTTTTTGTTCCTGGGGATATGAAAGAATCCCCCGACAGAATTGATGCAAGAGTATATGCGCTCACGGAACTTCTGGTCAAATCTCGACGTGGGGGCACTTGGGGGAGGGGTGTACGAGACAAAATCTTGAGGGTGGCATGATGACACAGTTAGAGTTCTTTGATAAAGAAGTCTGTCCTTTGTGTGGGGGGAAATATGGAGGACATAAAGGAATATACGTCAGTGATGATTATAACGAGACTGTGATTGATGGTGTTTCTGTTCATCTCACAAGAAAAGAATCTCAAACATTAGCAGCTCTCGTTAAAGTCCATCCGAGGGTGGCTCGTAAGGAGTTCCTTATGGACTACATATACGGACTTGGACCTGAAGTTGACGAGCCCGAGGAGAAAATAATTGATGTGTTCATATGTAGACTTCGGAAAGTCTTGAAGCCTTTCGGATACAAGATTGATACTGTTTGGGGTATTGGACATAAATTAAAGGATAAGGACATTTCAGATGGACCAAAAAAGCAAGCAGCCTAATGGGAAATTGGGAAGGTTTACTTCCCTTATCTCTACAATCGTCTCTAGAGCAGACCTCGCGAATCGTGCAGGACTTACGTTTGAGGGGAAGCGCGATCTTTATAAAGAACTCGGGTATCAGAGAGTACTTACGTTTGCGGAGTATGATGACAGATATCAGCGGGGAGGAATTGCCTCACGAATCGTAGACGCATTCCCGACCGCAACTTGGAGAAATCCTCCAATTGTAACAGTTAAAGGGAATGAGGAGTTTGAGGAAGTTTGGAATAAACTCGCACTTCGGTTGAAGTTGTTCCATTTTCTGGAACGAGTTGATCGGCTCGCAGGGATTGGGAGATACGCGGTGTTGTTTCTTGGGGTTAGTGGAGGGAGAAGTGTTGAGCAACAGATACAAAAGGTCAATGGACCAGAGGGAGTGTTGTTTCTCACAGTCTTGTCGGAGGTTAATGCAGATGTACGAGAGTTGGAGGACTCCCCTCAAAGTCCGCGTTTTGGCCTGCCAGCTGTGTATGATGTCCAATTCCTCGCTAATACTACAACGCAATCAAGGATTTTGAAGAAACGAGTTAGTGCCTCTCGTATTATTCATATCGCAGACGGGGTGCTGGAAGATGACATATTTGGTGCACCGAGGTTGAAGAAAGTCTGGAACTACTTAGATGATTTGGACAAGGTGATTGGGGGGGCCTCGGAAGCAGTTTGGAGAACGGTTGACCGAGGGATTCAATTCGATCTTGATAAGGATCTTGAATTAACGCAAGACGATGAGGCAGACTTTGCAGATGAGATTGAGGAATACTTTCTTGGTTTCAAGAGGTATATCAAGACGAAAGGAATCACTACGAAAGTCCTTGGCTCAGAGGTCCCCGACCCGCGTGGACCAGTTGATGCAGTTATTGGTTTGATTTCTGGCACGACAGGTATCCCGCAGCGCATCCTCATGGGCTCAGAGAGGGGGGAGCTGTCCAGTGGACAGGACGAGAGGAACTTTAACTCGCGCGTGCGCGAAAGGCAACTTTCCTTCGCGGAGCCTGTGATTCTCCGGCCCCTCCTCGATAAGTTTATCCAGATTGGAGCGTTGCCGGAACCGGAAAACGAGATCGAGATTTCATGGCCGGACCTCGCAATTATTACTGATAAAGAGGAAGCTGACATTGCAGCGAGGGTTGGACAAGCTGTGGCGAATGTCTCCGCTCAAGCAAAGAACGGGATGCTTGTTATTCCTCCGAAACTCTTTGCAACAAGATGGTTTGGGATTGATCCAGATGAGTTTGACGCGGCAGTGAAAGAAGCTGAGCCTTTGCCGAGTAAAGGAACTCAGCCGGAGGAAAGGAATAAACCTGAGAAGGTTATTGAAGGAGAGTAGAGGGATTTCTATGATCTTGTGGATCACAGGAAATAGTGGGGCAGGAAAGACAACACTTGCTGAACGCCTTGTAAGCAGGAACACGATTATTCTTGATGGAAACCTCTTACGACAAGTTTGGCCAGGTCTTGG
>JADFOU010000390.1 GCA_022562655.1 candidate division TA06 bacterium | reverse complement strand
TCATGCTCTGAGAAGTAAGGAATACGAGCTAAGGGACGAACTCTATTACAGGATCCTGGATGCGCTGGATATGAGGAAGCCGCGACTAATAGAGTTCGCGAGGCTCACCTTGAGAGGCACTCCCGTCTCAAAGAGGATCCTGAAGTCGTTTGTCGAGGAGGGATGGGTTGAGGGTTGGGACGACCCCAGGCTCCCTACCCTAATTGGCCTACAGCGAAGAGGCATAGTCCCCGAAGCAATTCGAGAGTTCGTCGAGGGCATGGGCCGAAGCAAGAGTGAATCCGAACCGACTTGGGATCTGTTGGAGTCAATCAACAGGAAGATCATTGATCCAAGCACCAAGCGGTATCTATTCGTAAGAGATCCCGTCAAATTGGTTGTCGACAATGCTCCGTCCATATCCGTAGTATTGAAACATCATCCAGATAATGATCTTGGGAAGAGGCAAGTAGAAACTAGAGGGCGGTTTTATATCTCGAAAACGGATGCGGAGAGGTTCAAGGATGGGGAAATTATTAGATTGATGGACCTCTTCAATGTCCAGCTGACCAAGAGAGGTGAAAGAATAGGCGGGACGTTCGCAGGTGACGAAAACATACATGGAATCAAGAGAATTCACTGGGTCCCTGAAGATGCGGTCCAGTTTGAGGTAAGAATTCCAGGACCGCTCTTCAAAGGGGAGATCCGTAACGAAGATAGTATGGAAATTGTGAAAGGTTTAGGGGAACCCAAAACTCGTCTCTTGCGAAAAGGGGAAAGAATCCAATTTGTGAGATTCGGTTTCTGCATAGTTGACGGTGAGGGGGTAGCCATACTCACTCACAAATAAGGACGGATTGAATGTCGAATGGATGATGAATATGCTAATACGATTTTGAAGGAACTGAGAAAAGGGAAACAGAAGGGGAGTCTTCTAAGGCCTCACTATTCAAAGTACTCTCTTCCAAACCTGTCGGCAACTATCCTCAATCACTTTCTAGGAAAAAGATCTGACGCTATCGATGACGAGTCGATAAAACAAGTCTTCGAGGGATCTGAGACCATTATCCTAATCCTGGTGGATGGGTTAGGGTACAATTTCATGAAGAGATCCTTGAATGGAAGAGATAGCCATATCTTACGAGCAGTGGTCGATTCTGGGTTAACGATACCGATAACTTCCACTTTCCCAACAACAACCACAACAGCGCTAACCTCCTTGAATACTGCCCTGACTCCCCAGGAACACGGTATTATTGGCCATACAATGTTCCTTAAGGAATTTGGGACGGTCGCGAACATGATAAAATTCACCCCCGCCATCGAACCGATCAGCGGGGGACTAGTAAGAGCAGGTCTAGTTCCCGAAAATTATCTAGGGAGTCACACAATCTACGAGTCTCTCGCTAATGCCGGAATAGAGTCAACTGTGCTTACAAAATCAATCTACCGTAGTAGCATTCTTTCCCGAATTCTCCACAAGGGGTCTTCCATTATTCCCTATGTCAATCCGGCCGACCTTTTCATATCTCTCGCTCAGCAAGTTAGAGCTAAGGTTCCGCTAATTTTTTGCTACTGGGATGCATTGGATACAGGCTCTCACATCTACGGTCCTGAGACCGAAGAGGCACAGGCAATCTTCCGGAATTTCCTTTTCAGTTTTTACACCGAGTTTATCCGAAAGCTCACTCGAACTCAATCGCGGAGTACGAGTGTTCTGATGACGGGAGATCACGGACTAGTTACGGCCGAGAGGAACGAATCTATCATAGCAAACGAATACCCATCCCTAATGAAGAACCTCCAAAGACCACCATCAGGAGACTCTAGGGCATCCTTTCTCAAGGTGATTGCAGGAAGGGAGGATAAGGTATTGGGATTCTTCGAGAAGTTCGCTGGAAAGCTAGGAATATTCAAAAGCGATGAACTATTTGACGACGGTTTCTTTGGAAGAGGAAGAGTTAGGGAAGGAGTAAGAGAAGCCATTGGGGAGTTCACGGCCAATGGCACCGGCAAAGGTCTTGCCCAAGAATTTGGCAAGGTCAACCAGACAATAATCAAGCGTATCAAGAGACTCCTCCAAACCTTACCGACAGACGGACGCGGAGGGAAGTCTCTGGCCTTCCGGTCAGAAGCCTTGCGAACAGCGGCTCAGACCAAATTCGGGTATAAGGTATAGA
>JADFOU010000389.1 GCA_022562655.1 candidate division TA06 bacterium | reverse complement strand
GAGGGTGCCCCTTTCGAAGGGAAAGAGGAGACGCTCTCATTTGTGCAGGTCCGGTCTCCTCGTTTGTCAAAAAAGACGCTTGAGTGGGTGCGGGTGACCTATGCGGTTCAACCTGAAGAAGGGTCAGCCGTTCTCGTTCGCCGTGTCGATCCCCTTTTGAAAGGAGAGGCAGAAGAAGGAACGCTCCTTGAATCCTTTTCAAGAATCCGCTTTTTTTATCCTTCTTTTGAGGGAGACGAATGGGTTTGGAAAGACGAGTGGGATCCCGTTTCTTCCCAAAAGAGACCCCCTCCTTTTATCAAGATGGAACTTTCTTTGAACGACGAAGAGCATTGGGAAAAGATCTTCTTCGTCCCATCAGGCACGAAGGGAACTGAAGCGCCGGCCTCCCCCGAAGAGGGATCATGATGAAGAATAAGAAAGGATCTATTCTGATCGTCTCCCTATGGGTTGTGACGATTCTATTTCTTCTTGCCATTGGACTCGCCTATCGTGTCGGGCTTGAACTTCATATCACACGCTATGCCAAAGAGCGTTTAAAAGTTTTCTATATCGCCAAAGCCGGACTTTCTCAAGCCGTGGCCGTTCTTTTGAAAGACAGTACTTCAAATGCCATTGACACCTTTCAAGAAGAGTGGAGTGAAGCGCCCTCTCTTTTCAAAGAAAAGGAGATCGGCGATGGTTTTTTTTCAGTGTCTCATGTGACGCGCGAGTCTTCCGGAGGAGGAAAGGTTCGGTACGGGATGACGGATGAAGAATCTCGCATTCCGCTGAACCTTGTGAAGGCGGATGTCCTCGAGAGGATTCCGGGACTTGAACCATCGCTCGTTCTTAGTCTTCGCGCTTGGCGGGGAGACACCGATCTTTCGGATGAAGTGATTGCCAGTGAGGAGAGCTACTATGCATCGCTTGATAAACCGTATCCAAGAAAGGGGAAACCTTTCGAGACGCTTGAAGAGCTCCTTCTCGTGAATGGCATCACGCCTGATCTTTTTGAAGAACTCAAGTCGGTCTTTACGGTATATGGATCCGGCAAAGTGAATCTGAATACCGCGTCTCGAGAAACATTTGTTTTTTTGGGTCTTGAAGAAAGTATTGCGCAACGCATCCAAGAGGTACGCCAGGGTGAAGATGGGATGTCGGGGACGGCGGATGACTATTCTTTTGAAGCTGTTTCAGACCTTGTCTCGCTAAAAACAGGTGATCTTTTAGGGTTGGATCAGGATCAGCAACTCGCCTTAACGAATTTTCTGACAAAGAACCAAGAACTTCTGTCTGTGCAGTCGACCGCTTTTCGCCTTCAGGTGGAGGGCCGGCTCCGCCAGGCCCGCGTGAGAAAGCGGATTGTGGCAGTGGTTGATCGCACTGCGTTAGAGGAGACGATTCGCTATTGGCATGAAGAATAAACCCCTTTCTATTCACTGGAAAGTTCCGATGTCCTGGAAAAGGAGGAAGCGAGGGAGGCTTCTCGTTGAACTCTCGGATCGTCTTTTGAAGGTCATTCAAGTCACAGAAGAAGATGCCGGACGACGGATTGTTCATCTCGAGGCTTTGGCGTTGGACGTTCAGGATGTGGAGGCGATCTCCAGAGCGCTTTCTTCGCTTTTAAAACATCTTCCAAAACCGATCGGTCAGGTCTTTGCATCTGTTCCCCGTTCACAGATTACGACCCGGATGCTCCTTCTTCCTTCGACGCACCCTTCAGAACTTGCAAAGATGGTTGCATTCCAAGTCGAGAAGGAGATCCCTTTTCCGAAGGAAAGAATCATTTTTGACCACCACCTGATCGAGATCACGCCTGAAGGATACACCCGGCTTCTTTTGGTGATCGCGGGGAAAGAGGTGATCCACCGCTATCTCGAGATTCTGAAACAGGCAGGTTTGACACCGGCGTCGCTCTTTTTCTCTTCTCAGGGACTGGCATCTTGGTTTCAATGGGTTCACGGCGAAAGAGAGAAAGAAACGTTTTCTGCATTGATCGATGTGGATCGTTTCCTCACGCATGTCGAAGTGATCCATCGCGGTGAACTCTATTTTACCCGGAGTTTTTTAATCGGATCACAACAGATCGAAGAAAAGGGGGAGAAGGTTCAGGAAGCGTTCCTGCAAGAGCTGAATCGCACCTTTTTGGCCTTCAAGAAAGAATTTCAACCCAAAACCTA
>JADFOU010000388.1 GCA_022562655.1 candidate division TA06 bacterium | reverse complement strand
AAGAGATCCCTTTATAATAGTGACGAATGATTTGCCGATAACTGAATCCCTGCTCTGCCATCCCGATGGCTCCCCACTGGCACATCCCCACCCCGTGCCCCATCCCCCTCCCCTTCATCGTCACCGTTTCTCCGTCAATCTTGAGTTCAAAGAAGTTCGAACGGAGAATGCTCCCATTCGAATTCCTCAGAAGATTTCGTATCTTCCCTTTCCGAATGGAATAATTCCCCTTTGTGGTCTTGACCTCCAGGGTAACGACCCTTCCAGAAGGGTCCCATCGCGTTGTTTTCACATCGGTGACTTCTCCAATCTCAACTCTTCCAACAATGGAAAGGAGGTTCCTCTTAATCTTCTGGAAGAAGGCACTTTTCTTCCACCGCTTCGTCCATTGAAAACGGGGTGCCTTCTGGCAGTATGCCCTATCCAATTTAGATCCCCTGCCGTCAAACTTTCCCACGAGATAGGGGAGAGATCCGCCACCCCAGACGTATTCCGCAGAGGTGGTCCGTCCTCCACAGGTGGAAGAGTATCGTGCATCGATCGGCTTTCCTTTATAAGTAGCAACAATACCATGGGTCTCCAGAACAGCCAAATCGGTGAGAGGGGTCTCTGCCAAGCGACCCCCATAGACCTGATGCCTCACCGTTGCCTCCACATCGTACCGATGATTGTTTTTGAGATGGGTCAAGGTATAACTCCGCGCCGCAACAGCCTGGGCCTTCACCGCCTCCATTTTGGAGGGATCCAAATGCCCGATCTCCAGAGGGACAACTCCCCGGAGATAGTCTTCAATGTCCAAAACATTCACAGCCAGAAGAGTCCCCCTCCGGCTTTGTTGGATTTCTATACGCCCCCTATAAGGCTTTCCGTTGACCGTGATAAACCCTTGGTTCGACTTCGGACTGACCGTAAGAGGGAGATAGGGTTTTCGGATGGCTGTCCCTGCATTGGTCTGAATCGAAAGTTTTGTATTGTTTAAACTCACCCTCCACTCCTTCTCCGCCAACGAATGAAGAGATTTCCTCCCCATCTTGATTGTGAAGGGCTCATGACTCGAGAAGACGAGTTCACTCACCCCTCCCAAAACCTTCACCCGAACCCAAGTAATTCCTCTTCTCGTTGGAGGAGAAGGAGGAATGGGACGAATCGTAGGTGGTTTTGCACATCCTGACAGGAGAAGTCCTACCAGGGTTAAAGCCCTGAGGAAAGACAAATAGTGAACAGCGAAGGATGAACGATCCGCCTCAAGCAGACTTAAATCATAATTCACAGTTCTCAATTCAGTACCCTCCCTTTTCATTTTTTTATCCTTTCCTTCATCCGGTCCATAGGACTTTCCTCCCAGTAGATTTTGTCACATGTGGAGCAGGTACAGAACTCTTCCTGTGTTTCAAAGACAGTATAAGGAACTCGACCCCCTCACCTTCTCTTTTGGAATCTTCTGGAGGTGGGTATTGCAGAGGGAACAACGGGTAAAGGGGACAGGTGGGGAAGAGATGGGAAAAGTCTGAAAGATCTGGCGGATTGGATCTTCCAGAAAGGGGCTCTTCAGGTAGAGAATCTTTAGGTTATGAGTAGGGGCGGGGGTTAAACCCGCCCTTATGAGTTTTAAGTTACGGGTCAGAAGCACCCTCTCATCTGACCGAGCAATCTTCAACACTTCACCAGGATGAGAACCATTGTAAAAAAGGATATCAAACCCCTTAAACCTCAGCCAGCGGGCACGATGTCCCACGTTAAGGTCTATTACAAATTTGTGTAAGTCCAAACCTGAGGGGAACATCGAAATTATTATAACAGATTTAGAACAACCGTCAACCCCTCTTTTTGCACTTTTGTATAATTTCATGAACTGCTTTCCTTTTTTTCATACTCTGTTGAATGGTTCTGTAGGAAATAGGCTCATCAAACCCGTTGGGTTCGAGGAATCAGAATCCAAGAATTTTTAATAGAAAATGATTGCCAGCGAACAATGAGAAGAAGTTTCTTGAGGAGATGTCTTGACAAAAGATACTTTACACTTCATATTAAAAAGAGGAGCGTTGAAATGATGAGAATAAAAATCATTGTGATTCTTGCGATCACTCTATCCCTCTGTATCGCACCAGAGGGCGGTGGGAAGATTACACAGCGTATTTACCAAAGCAGGCAAGCGAAAGGGAAAA
>JADFOU010000387.1:1572-2180 GCA_022562655.1 candidate division TA06 bacterium | reverse complement strand
TTCAGAAGTGGCTCAAATCAGATCTGAGGAAGAGGCATCAAGTGGATGTCAAGCTCCCCGGAGTTGTCTTCCGTCCTGAAGAGACAAAAGAGAGAACAGTGGACTCTCTACTGGCCTCTGCGTCCAGGAGGAGCAGAAAAGAGGAGCCTGGATTTTTAAGTTACCTGAATCCCCTCTCTTATATCTTTAGCGAGACTCCCGTCGAGGGAGAGGATGCCGAGGGGGAATTGAGCGGAGAGAAGATTGTCAGCATCTTTGGGGTTCCCTTCTTCACTACCCATTCTCCAGATGAAATACCAGAAGACCCTTTTGCTCTGGGTGATGGGTCTGAAAAGCCGAGTCAGGAGCCTGAGGATTCGGAAAGCTTTTTTTCCTCGATGTGGGAATCTTTGAATCCCTTCTAATCTAATCCTTCATCCCATGTCTCCCATCGCCTACCTAGGGATTATTGCTCGATAGGTTTTTTGCAGGAGGAAGAGATGGCCAAACCAATTGTGGCTATCACCATGGGTGACCCTGCTGGAGTGGGGCCAGAGGTAATTCTCAAGGCGTTGGCCCATTCGGAGGTTAGAAAGGTATGCCATCCTCTTGTCCTAGGGGACTGGGAG
>JADFOU010000387.1:507-1562 GCA_022562655.1 candidate division TA06 bacterium | reverse complement strand
AAAAGACACTACCCTAAGCTCGTCCCATGGGAGAAGGGGCAACCCATAGCAAAAAGTGGAAAGGCTGTCCCTGTCTACTCCCTTTCTTCCCTGTCCCTCAAGCAGTCCCTACCCGGTTATCCTTCAAAGGCTTGTGGTGAAGCCGCTTATTGTTATATTAGGAAAGCCACTGAACTAGCCCAGTCGCAGGTAGCCGACGCCATAGCTACAGCCCCCATCAGCAAGAGGATTCTCAGGCTTGCCGGGCACCATTATCCGGGCCACACCGAACTGCTTGCTGAGCTGACGCGGACGCGGGAATGTCGGATGATGCTTTTAGGGAAGGGGTTGAAGGTTGTCCTGGTTACCGTTCATCTCCCTTTGGCCCAGGTTGCCAGGGAGTTGACGCGCAGGCGGGTTCGGGTGACCCTTGAGTTGACCCATGAAGCTCTGCGGAGATATTTTGGCATCTCTCATCCCCGCCTTGCAGTCGCAGCCTTAAATCCCCATGCCGGGGAGGAGGGCATCTTTGGCCGTGAGGAGAAGAGGATTATCCTCCCTGCCGTCACGGAGGTTAAGGGACAGGGGATTCAAGCCAAAGGTCCCTTTCCAGCAGACACTCTCTTTCATCAGGCCGTGCGAGGAGATTACGACGCTGTCGTCTGTATGTATCACGACCAGGGGTTGATCCCGCTCAAGCTGCTCCATTTTTTCGGTGGCGTGGGCCTTACTCTCGGACTCCCCCTCATTCGGACCTCCGTGGATCATGGCACGGCATACGACATTGCAGGTAAGGACAGGGCGGATGACTCCAGCATGAAGGAGGCGATTCTCTTAGCAGCGAGGTTGGCCCGGCAGAAAAAGAGATGGAGAGAACAATGAACCCAGCTATCTTTCGCGAGTATGACATTCGGGGCTTGGCAGAAAAGGACTTTGACGAGGGCTTTGCTCGGCTCCTCGGCAAGGTTCATGGGACAATCATCAGCGATAAAGGTGGTAGACGTGTCGCTGTGGGACGGGATTGCCGCTTCACGTCTGATCGCTATGCGGAAGCGGTGATTACGGGTCTTCTCTCT
>JADFOU010000387.1:0-499 GCA_022562655.1 candidate division TA06 bacterium | reverse complement strand
ATTCTTTGCCTTTCTTGGCGGGGCTTGGGGCGGCAGCCCCAAAAAGAAAATCCCCCCTTGAAAAAGAGCAGTTCTCATTTGCCAAAATGAGAACTGCTGATTTTACACCCCCTCTACTCTATTTTTCCCTTTTTCATCTCGATCTGGATGGAGGGGTACAAATTACGGCCAGTCACAATCCCTCTGAGTATAACGGGTTCAAAGTCTGTGTTGGGAAGGGGACTCTCTACGGGTCCCAGATCCAGGGGCTCAGGAAAAAGATGGAGAAAGAGGATTTTAGGGAGAGGCCTGGGGGCAAAGTCGAGGATTATTTGATTGTTCCCCCTTATCATGACCACGTGCGGTGCGATGTCCCGGCGTTGGCCCGGCCTCTTAAAGTCGTTATCGACGCGGGCAGCGGAGTGGCAGGCCCTGTGGCCCCGCCGATCTTCCGACAGTTGGGATGTACGGTCTGGGAAATCGCCTGCACTCCGGATGGAGCTTTCCCTATCCATCATCC
>JADFOU010000386.1 GCA_022562655.1 candidate division TA06 bacterium | reverse complement strand
GGTATAAACACAATTGCGTTTATTTCTCATTTAGCAACACTTCTTTAAGAATTCGTTGGGGGTTAGACTTGATTATTGACAATACCCTCCCTTCCAGACTTCATATCTTGAATTTATCCGCTTTGGGGCGTTCAATTGAATGCCCTTATTCAACTTCAATACCTCGGCGGTGCGGTGGAATCACATTGATAGACCTGTGGATGGAACCCCAAGAATTCACGGTTCCAATAGGTTCCTTTCTTCTTCAAGGTTTCCCAGTCGGTCATAGTGTAGCGGTAAAAAGCCAGCCGTATCGTGGACGGAGGAGATTCGGAAAATGGGTTCACCCGAAAGAGACGATTGTGTGAACGGGGACGATGACAGAGGTTGTAGAGGAGTTGGTTGAAGTATTGGTGACGGCTGGAGTCTCTCGAAAGGGTGAAGAACCAGAGTTGAAAGTCCACCCGGGGCTGGTGGGGGGCAACAAACGTAGGAGCTCTTTTAAGGTCTCCGGGTTTGTGGCGAAATTCATAGATCTTCCACTCCTTCCCATCCATCGTTCCCTGGATCTCTACTTCAACTCTCTCCCGGGTCACGTGGGCAAAGAGATGATAGACATTGGCAATTCGAAATGGAGCATAGACCGAACGGATCTTGAAAATGATTCTCTGATAGGATCCTGTAGGCCCAAAGCGAAGAATTCCCTCAAAGATTGTCAGTACCAGTAGGATTCCCACCACGATTTTTGCTGGTGAAGGAAGGATCTGGTGCAAACGGTTGAAAAGTTGCGATTGATCCTGGACAAGTCGTTCCCTCAACCATATTTTTTTCATCGCCCACTCTATATGACCATCATCCAAAAAGAAAACCCCCAAGGCAAGAGATAAAAGGTTAAAGAAACCGTAATTGCCGGTGAGGAAGATGCCCACCTGGAAGAGACTGAATAGGAGGAAGATGGACCCACGAACTCGGTGTGTTGCAAAGATGAAAAAGGGGATGATGAGTTCAGAAGAAAGAGCAAGAACTGTCTCTATCTTATGAAAGCCATCTGGAAAATTATGGAATACCCATCCCAGGAGAGTGGGAAGGGGAGCGGTCTCGTAGTAAAAGGACATGGCGGTTAGATCGAGCCATCCCCCATTGGGCACAAGGACCTTGGAGAGACCCGACTCAAACATGAGACGGAAGAGGAGCCATTGAAAGAGAAAGATGATGAGGGGATGGGGCTCAATCCTTTTCTGGGTGGAAAGGAACTTCTCCAAAGGAGATCGACGCCAGAAGGGGCCTCTCCGGGAAGGGAGAAAGATTGCGAGGAAAGTGGCCTCTAAGAGGAGGTTGTCCCACTGAAAATTGAAGAAGCCTCGACCCCCGGTGACATAGGAGAGATAGAGAATCCAGAGAAGGATGAGAACCGGGCGGGTACGATACCCGATGATGAGAAGAAGGGAGAGGAGAAGCCCAATATATGTAGACCCCTGGAGGAAGAGGTCATTGGAGGAAAACAAGAAGAGGGTTGGAAATTCATGGAAGGTAGAAATGAAAAATTTGAAATTAGAAATGCTGAATTGAAAGGGGATATGGGGAATGGGGAAGATTCCCTCTGATCCCATCAGACCTCGCACCTGAAGGGCAAGGGAGAAGAAGGCAAAGAAATGGACTACCCCAAGAAGTGAAAGAAAGAGTCCAATGACCCTGACTCTTCCAGAACCACGAGATTTCACAGATTTCTCCTACACTTGGGTTTGGCTGTTAAGCAACGGAGAACTTCGATTCGGAAGATAGTTGAATGGTTTTATTTAGCCAATCACCATTTAACCAATTACCGGCTAACCAAATTGTGGCGAATTTCCTCATTTCGCAGGTGCAATAGAGGTACTATTTCATCTCTCCTGCTCGCAAGCCATGATGATTTAACGGTTTACTCCAATTTCAACTCAATGGGGATATATTTATATATTGCAAAAACCGTGCCAAAGGTAGGTTTAGAAGTGTTAAACGGTTAAATGATTGAAATGGTTTAATTTAACCAATTACCAGTCTTTCTTTAACTGAAAGGAAGGTGTGAAATGATGCCCCATTTTTCCTAATGATTGTATCTTTTTGCCCCGTCACTGAATAACGACAGTTGGGAGGCATTGCACCGCTGAGTCGCAGAGACAACACGAAATCTTTTCACCACAAAGACACAAAGAACACAAAGATTTTTTTCTCGC
>JADFOU010000385.1 GCA_022562655.1 candidate division TA06 bacterium | reverse complement strand
GACCGTGGTCAGGGTGTCATTGGATGGTACACTGTCACTGGCAAGGAGTGTGCGGAAGGTCACATCGAAGCAGGTGCCATTTGAATCCGGAACGATCCAGTTGGCAAAGTTTACAATGGTACAGGAGGCTGTATCCAGGGACACAACCGTTACGGTGTCGCCATAGAGTCCGGGGATTATGGCCTCCACATCGAAAGTCACCATCGTATCTCCCACATTGCAGACCCTGGCGGAGACACTGACCGTATCCAGACACGCCACCGTGTCCGGCGGGGCAATAATGGAATCGACCGCTACATCATCGACAGCTGCAACGGACCCTACAAAAGAGGGTATGTATAAGGCCAAAAAAACAAGAGTTTTTTTCATCATTTTCTACCTCCCTATTGGGTTGATTGAGATTTGGACAATCTCCTTACTTTCATTTCACTTGAGAGATCCGAGTAATAGTAATTAGAAGAATACGCAAAAATCGTGCCACTTGCATTGGGAGAGATGAAATTTTAACAGTTTTTGTTTCAACGAGTTAGAGAAAGAATGGCATAAATAAGCAAAAATATGCCAGTCGTTCTTAAGAAAAATTCTTTAAAAGTGTATTGATAACAATAAGTTAAAGAGATGATTTATTCAAGAAAAGGGGATCTAAATAGGATTTTTGGGGAATTTTTGTCACATATTTACGATAAGTGTACAATAAGTGTGACAAAATGATACAGTATGAACTCGATGAGATACTTGAGAGCCGCCAACCTCTTCATCACCCTGATGCACTTCCCACCTCAATTGTGCGAATCCATACTTACTACCTTCGAGACAAAAAGTTGAGGTCGGTCATGAGCCTATGTCATAACCGACCTTTTTCTATGATTAGGGGAGAACGAATCAGCTACTCATTTCCAAAATTTTGCCAGCAGAACCCTCGTAGCGAAATCGTCATTTCCTCGCAACGATCAATGGGGAGGGGGCGGGGGGAATTTCAAGAGTCTTCGCCCCTTTGAAACCTGCATTCGTGAGCCATCTCTTGTATTCAGCCAGGGTGAAGGTGTCTCCTTCCTCTGAATGGAGAAGCATGTTGAGGGCAAAGAGGAGGGGAAAGAGGGGACCATCCCTCTGTTCATTGGGGAGGGTATCGGCAATGAGAAGATGACTTTTCTTTTTTAAAGCCCTGAAGGATTTCTGTATGAGTTTCTGGCTCTTCCGGGCTCCAAGGGAGTGGCAGATATTTCCGAGAATGATGAGATCATACTCTTCTCTTCCAAAATCGAGAACATCTAAGTCCCCTGGAAGATAGGAATATTGAGAACTCACACCCAGTCTCCGGGCGAACTTTCGGGTTGACTTCAGGACCTCTGGATAGTCCAGAGCTGTGACTCTTACCCCTTGAAAGCGTTCCGCAAAGGGAATACTCCAGGCGGCAGAACCTGCCGCTACATCTAAAATTCTGTATGGGGTCTTCCCTCGTGGTGAGTTCCAGGATTGGGCAAGCCCTCTCGCCTTGATGTAACTCCCCGGAAAGATCGCCTCGACTAATATAGGCCAGAACTTCTTTCTCTCCTCTTGATTGCTTCTCATTTTCACTGGTTTTCCTGTCTTAACCGCTCGTGTCAGGTTCCTCCACAGGTTCTCGGCTCCTCCATGGGTGTGTTTTGAAGATATCCGGGACCCACTCGCCATACCTCCGATTAAAAGTATCATCTTTCCCAAATAAAAAGGACTCTCTTTCACAAGAAACTCCCGACTCTCCGGGGTCAACCCGTACTTCCTTCCCTTTTTCATGAGGAGTTGGAACCCCACCAGGGCATTGAGAAGCATCTCAATCCCTCGATGTGAACTCCCCGTCGCTCTGGAAATCCCCTGAACCGTAGTACGACCCCGGGCGATCTGGGTGAAAACGTCAAGTTCAACTGCAGTCTTTAAGACTGCCGTGTGGGTGTGAGCCCACATCAGTCCGTGAATCCGCTGGGGAGGAAGAAACTGTCTCTTTTTCATTGTTTGCTCCTTGTCTCTCGCAAAGACGCAAAGGTCACAAAGTTTACAAATTGTATTTTAGTAATTAGGTTGAATAAAAATTACTGACGAAGTATCAATTTCTTACTTAATCAAAAAAAGTTCATTCTGTCAATCAAAAAATATTTCATCGCTTTTCTTTGCGTTCTCTGCGCCTTTGCGTGAGACATGATGAAAAAAAAGTT
>JADFOU010000384.1 GCA_022562655.1 candidate division TA06 bacterium | reverse complement strand
GGCCAGGGATTTCACTGATTTCCACACCGCCTAAGGCGGTGTGAAAATCAGTGAAATCCCTGGCCTGACGCCCCGAGCCCGATTCTCCCTTTGCCCCACCCACCCGGAATCGGGTCAGATTCTGACGGGCGGGCCTGCCTACCGGTCAGGCAGGCAGGACAGGCTCGTGGTTAAATAAATGTCTCAAAATATACCAGCAAGACATCCTCTCCGCAGTCTCTTTGCGAATCTGACGGAGCGGAGTTTCCTCGAGGGTGTAGGGATCGGGGACTTCGGGATGATCCGATATGTTGCCAACCTTCTTGTAGATTTTACTCATGTGGATCACCTCTACCGGATCCGAAATACCCGGGGGAAAACTCTGGCCGATGTAGGGGAGATGCTCCTCCAGTCCGATCCACACTCCCATATACACTCTCCCACCAGAGAAGGAGAAATTCGAAGACATATAGGTGACTACACCCTCTTTTTTACCGGGATGTTTCCCGAATCGCTAAAGAGAAGAGCCGGGTCCTTGAGATTGGACTACTTTGTGGACTATATCCGGGTGGGGAAGGAATCCTACTTTCTTGTTGCCCGAATAGATCCGGAAGTTGCCCCTCTATTCAAAAGGCTTTCGGAGAATTTTGACTACTGTGTTGTCGCAATCAACTTTGTCAAAAAGGAACTGGAGAAGATGGGAGACCCCCATTACCAGCGGGTGAAGAAGATTATCATCCATTAGGAATGCAAGTTAAATGGTTGAATGGTTCAATAGTTATATAGATAGAGAGTGAGTTGATAAGATTTAACCATTTAACCAATAACCCATTACCGATTTTTGATGAGGAATCCGATTATTGTAGGGAACTGGAAGATGAACCTCCTCCTTGAAGAGGCGACCCACCTCGCCCTTTCCCTTGTCCGTGAACTGGATGGGATTGAAGCAGGGGAAGTGGTGATCTGCCCCCCTTATACCTCCCTTTCCGAAGTTTCAAAAAGGATCAGTGGAAGCTCGATTCGTCTTGGTGCCCAAAACATGCATTGGGAGGATCGGGGTGCCTATACTGGCGAGATCTCTCCTCAATTTCTGCTTGACATAGGCTGTCAATATGTTATCATCGGGCATTCTGAGCGAAGACAGCAATTTGGGGAAACGGGTGAGGTGGTGAACAGGAAGGCGAAGTCGGCGGTTTCAAAAGGGATCATCCCCATTGTGTGTGTAGGGGAGACATTGTTTGAGCGGAAGGAAGGGAAGACGGAGGAGGTAGTGAGGAGGGGGGTGGAGGCTTCGCTTAAGGGAATCAGTCGGGAAGAGATCGTGAAGGTGGTCATTGCCTATGAACCGGTTTGGGCCATCGGTACCGGGAATACGGCTTCACCAGAGGATGCCAATGCGGTTCACCGGTTGATCCGTCAGGTGCTGACGCATCTTTATGATGAAGAGGTGGCTCAAGAAGTTCGCATCCAGTATGGTGGCAGTGTTACTCCTGAGAATATCGAAGGGATCATGAAGGAACCGGAGATTGATGGTGCGTTAGTCGGGGGTGCCAGTATTCAATCAGGATCTTTCGTAAAAATCATTAAAACTGCAATGAAAGCACGAAGCAGGAAGTAGGAAGCGAGAAGTAACTTCACGCTTCAGGCTTCACGCTTTCCGCTATTCCAATGTCTGGAATAATTCTTGGATTACATGTACTGATCTGTACCCTCTTGATTTTGGTTGTTCTTCTCCAGAGGTCGAAGGGGGCAGGACTTTCGGGTGTATTTGGAGGAGGGGGGGCTCAAACCGTCTTCGGGGGCAGGGGCGCCGCCCCATTTTTGGCCAAGGCAACCAGTATTCTGGCTATCTTATTTATGACCACCTCTCTCTCTCTTGCCTTGATCTCTGCCAGAAGAAATGAACCTTTACCTGCGATCCAGAGAGAGATCGAGAGGGGGCTTGGAACATACCCTCCTGCGACAGAAGTGGTTCCCCTTATTCCACTAACCCCTCCGATCCAGGAGTCTCCTCCTTCCGGAGAGCTGGGAGATGGGCAGGGTGATCGCGCTCGGCAATCGGAGACCCAAGAAGAAGATAAAAGCCCATTTGAAAATCAGTAATAAAAACCTTTATTTAACCACGAGATTTCACAGATTTTTCTAATTTTTATAGTTCTAAAAAAAATACAAAGCAATTTCTCTGTGTTAATCTCGTGTAATTCCTGGCCTGACGCCCCGAGCCCGATTCTCCCTTTGCC
>JADFOU010000383.1 GCA_022562655.1 candidate division TA06 bacterium | reverse complement strand
CCTTGTGGATCTTCTCGAGAGAATCGCTCCTACCCAGTCTATCGTTCTCATCCAGGGTGAGAGTGGAACTGGGAAAGAGGTTGTGGCAAAGACTATCCACTTTAATAGCCCTCGCAAAGATCATCGCTTCATCCCGATCAACTGTGGTGGAATCCCCGAAACCCTTCTGGAATCTGAACTCTTCGGCCATACCAAAGGGGCCTATACAGGAGCCGATCGGGCAAAAAAGGGACTCTTTGAAGTTGCCGAGGGTGGAACCCTCTTCTTAGATGAGATCAATACCGCCCCTCTTACCGTACAGGTGAAACTTCTCCGGGTCCTTCAAGAAGGTCGTTTTATTCCTCTTGGAGCGACTCGAGAAGTGAAGGTGGATGTTCGGATCATTGCCTCTTCCAACATTGACCTCGAGAAGGCGATAGAGGAAGGAAAATTTCGGGGAGACCTCTACTATCGTCTCAATGTTGTCAAGATCACTCTCCCTCCCCTTCGAGAGAGGAAGGAGGACATCCCCATTCTTACAGAGCATCTGCTGAAGAGATTCTCCCAGAAGGGTTTTAGTAAGGAAACCTCACCTGAGGCTCTCCAGGCTCTTGTTCGATACAACTGGCCGGGAAATGTCCGTGAATTAGAAAATGCCATTGAATATGCCGTCACCCTCGGACAAGGAGAGAAGATAGAAGTGGAGGATCTTCCGCGATCTGTGACAACGTCCAGAGAACAGGGGGCATTGCCGATGAAACAAATTCCTCTCAGGGAAGCGAAAGCGGAGTTCGAAAAGGAATATATCGTAAACCTTCTCAAGAGAAACAAAGGAAATGTCGCACGGTCTGCCCGGATGGCGAAGATCGCCAGGCAAAATCTCCACGAAAAGATCAAACGCTATGGGGTCAATCATAGGATCTACTCTCAACAAAATTCCTGAGTTCAGGCTCATTCCAGAGCCTTTACCAAGAGGTCGATTTCGGAAAATTATGATTTTATGGGTATAACCTAAGGCGATTTGGGTTTTGGAGCTAAGGAATTCTTGGAAATATGGCCTATGAATTTTAGTATTTGACAATTGAGCCCTATAAAATCCCATCTGAAGGGGAAAAAATAACCCTATACTCTCGTTTCCCTCGGTGTAAGGCCATTGAGACAGAGAAGGAAGGGTTTTTTATTTTTCTTGACAATTGTTTCTTTTTGATCTATAGTGGTAGTCACAAAACGACACACTAACATGAAGATTGTAGAAAGATACGAGGTCATCAAGAGTCTCGGTCGTGGGGGGTGGGGGGAGGTCTTTCTGGTGAAAGACAGCCATCAAAGGGATGATCGCCTCAGGCGAATGGCTCTCAAACTGACCCGTCCCGAGCTTTCTCCAGGTGAACTCCTCCAGCTCAAACAGGAGTTCTACCTCCTCTCCCATTTGGATCACCCCAATATCCTCAAAGTCTTCGACTTTGGGGAGACCCAAGAGAAAGAGTATTATTTCACCATGGAGTTTATTGAGGGGAGGAGATTCAATCAGTATTTTGCCCCCAGATTCGCAAAAGGGATGGGGGAGGTCTTTTACGACGCCGTCTTTCAACTTCTCTCTGCTCTCCACTTTATCCATCAGAAAGGATGGGTCCACAGCGACTTGAAACCGAGCAATCTTCTCATCACCAAAGAGAACCATGTCAAACTCCTGGACTTTGGTTTTGCGGAGTCCTTTCAGAATTCGGATTCCGACGGTTTCAAAGGGACCCTGGGCTACATTGCCCCAGAAATCTTAAAAGGGAATCGGGGAGACCCTCGGTCTGATCTCTATTCCCTTGGCGTTCTCCTCTACGAGACCTTAACCCATCGTCCTCCCTTTGATGGGGATACCCCTCTCCAGATTATTCGTTCCCAACTGGAAGAGATTCCTCCTTCTCCTAACCAGATCAATTCCCATATTCCGCCCCTTTTAAGTGAGATTGTGATGAGACTCCTGGAAGGGGATCCGAGCAATCGCTATCTCTCAGCCGAGGAGGTCTTTGAGGCCATACGAACTCATTGCAAATTGCAAAATGAGCATTTTAAAATGCAAATTGATCATTTTAAAATGAAAAATGATCAATGGGTTTTCACCCCTCCCCTCATCTCCCGTGAGGAAGAACTAGCCCAATTCCAAAAACTCCTCTTGAGAGCAAAAAAGGGTGCAGGAGGGGTCGTACTCCTTTCTGGAGAACGGGGGGTGGGCAAATCCCGCCTCCTTCAGGAAT
>JADFOU010000382.1 GCA_022562655.1 candidate division TA06 bacterium | reverse complement strand
CGATATTCTCACGGGAGGTGACCATCTCCTGCCACCAGGCCTCTTTGATGTTGCGTTTTAACTCAACGCCTAGGGGACCATAATCCCATGTACTGGCGAAGCCCCCGTAGATCTCACTGGAGGGAAACACAAACCCCCTGCGTTTGCACAGGTTAACAATGTTTTCCATGGTCACCTTAGAGTTCATCGGGCAATTTTTTTAAGGCTTGACTCCTTTCTATGGTTTGAGTTGTTTCATCCCGTGAATACTATTATTAGGAGGTGCTGAAATTCCGGATGCATCGGAAAAGAATTTAGGCCATGCAGAAGGTCTCAAGAAAGGAAACCGATTTTAATTCCTTGTTGATTTGGAACTGGATGAAACGGGGAAGAATGGTGCGAGTCTCCTTGAGGGCGAGACCGGAAAGGCCTGGAGAAGACGGCAACAATCCCTCGTTTTCCTGAAGCCGGGCCAAGGCATTCAAGGCCTCCAGGGAGAGAGGTAGGGTTTCCTTCCTGAAGGGAAGACAGGACCGGCATAGGATACCACCATCCCGTGGACTAAAACACCAATGAGGAACGTAGTCACGATTATCCTCCGGATCTCTAACCAAGAATGGCTCCCCGGATTCGGGTCTCTTCTTTCCACACCTGCGGCAACTCTCGAGCATCGGCTGATATCCCGAAAGCGTGAGCAACCTCATCTCAAAAAAGGTTAGATAAGATACCGAACTACCCTGCTCTTCAAGAAACACCAACCCTTGCTTTAAATGTTCAAAGATGGAGCGGCTCTCCTCCCGCTCTCGAGTGAGCTCATCGGTGATCTCCACCATGTAAGATGCCATCGCAATATTTTCCAAGCCAGTGGTCAGATTCTTAAAGACCTGCAGCCAATCGCAGGCATGGACGAAGACCAAGGAGCTC
This sequence comes from candidate division TA06 bacterium, assembly GCA_022562655.1. Taxonomy (GTDB): domain Bacteria; phylum Hydrothermota; class DG-26; order E44-bin18; family JADFOU01; genus JADFOU01. The sequence goes on along the minus strand of JADFOU010000382.1, from coordinate 1,333 downwards.
TGGGCGCGTTCTTGAAAACGAAGGTTCACCAGCGAGAACGGCTCCAAGGTGTTGACAAACCTCCTGCGCGACCGTTTCGCGCCCTTAGCAATTCCAGTAACCTTACCGTAGTCTCGAGAGAGAAAAGTGACGATCTTATCGGATTCCCCGAAGGACCTGGTCCGCAATACAATTGCGGGACTAACAGAGAGCACTGGCATATCCCAATCGTTCCCTCCCTAAGATAAATAACATTTCCTGCCAAAACGCGCAAACCCTTTGAAAAATCAATGGGTTCTGAGCCGCACTTCACCTTGACAAGGCGGTTGGTGATGGTTACATGAGTTAAATAAGTACCGTGAGCCTGAGGAATCAATGAACGAGAAAGACACCAAAGAGAGCGCGCAGCCGGCTGAAGGAGAGGAAAAGCTAAGCACTTTTGAGCAGGAAATCAAGGACGAGTCATCGCCCTCAGAGATTGAAAAACTACGCCAAGATCTCGCGGCAAAGGAGCTTGAGGCGAAGAAGAATTATGACCTCTATCTCCGCCAAGTAGCGGATTTGGAAAACTTTAAAAAGCGGGTAGCGCGCGAGAAGGAAGAGGCCATCAGATACGGGAATGAGGCCCTAGTAAAGGACCTCCTTCCAATTTTGGATAACGTGGAACGGGCCGTAGAGCATGCCGAGTTAGGGGGCAACGGAAAGCCTCTTCTCACAGGGATCGAAATGGTACTCAAGGGATTTCTCGAGGTCCTCGAAAAACACGGGGTCACACAAATTGCTGCCAAGGGGGAACCCTTTAATCCGCAAAAACACGAGGCCTTTGCCCAGGTAGAAAGCACGGATCATGAGCCCAATACTGTAGTGGAGGAGCTCCACAAAGGATATTTTATGGCCGACCGGCTCCTCCGCCCTTCCTTGGTGAGCGTTGCTAAGTTGCCGGAAACTAAAGAAGAGAACAGCGAACAAACAAAGATTGAAAAGAACGAGACAGATGATTAAGTTATCCACCATGACCGATTCAAGGCCTCTTTCTTTGAGGAGAGCAAACAATGGCAAAAGTAATAGGTATTGACTTAGGGACTACTAATTCCTGTGTGGCCATTTTGGAGGGAGGCGATCCCAACGTCCTGGCCAACGCAGAGGGAACCCGTACCACCCCCTCCATCGCCGCCGTCTCTGAGAGCGGGGAGCGTCTGGTGGGCCAGATCGCCAAAAGGCAAGCCATCACAAACCCGGAAAACACGATCTTCGCGGTCAAGAGACTCATTGGAAGGCGCTACGATGACCCCATGGTCCAGCAGGCCATGAAGATCCTTCCCTATAAGATTGTTATTTCGGACAACGGTGCCGC
>JADFOU010000043.1 GCA_022562655.1 candidate division TA06 bacterium | reverse complement strand
GGCTCCATAATACTAATTTTTCCCCGCTTTCTGACTTTCCCTGGCCTAACGCCAGGACAGGCTTTAAGAAACTCAGAAAGTAGCCAAAAAATGGAGGTGAGATTTAATAATTGATTATTGTGTTTAGACTCTCCTATTTTAAAGAATGTCCCATAATTATTACACGCAAAAATCGTGCCATAACAGATAATGATAGGATTTCAACCGTAAGTTTGTAAATTACAGAACCTTAGCAAAAAAAAACTTCATATAATAGGATATTTTATATGGGGATTTTTGCCCCAAAGTTAAAAGTGAGTGTATCATTTTGCCCATTACGATTCAAGTATCTCTATGGTATATCGATACTTAAAATTTCACTTTTAGTGGGGCATTTTGATACAAATAGAAAATATAAGCCATTGAAATTTAATCAGTTATGTTTTTAGGGGGTTAAACCTACTTATTCTACGAAAGGTAAAGAAATTATAAGAATTTATACGATCTCTCGAACCAAATCTGTAGAGAGAGGTAATAAAAACCGCTGAAGATCATTACTTCTTCAGCGGTCTCTGATCAGGGTCTTTTGAACTCTCAGCGATTATTCTGTTGCAATCACACATTCCACCGTTCCCTCCAAAACTTTCTTAAAAAAGCCTCTTGAGGAATAGGTCGGTTCCAGAATGATCTCGACTTTGTATACTCCGGGCATGACCACCTCCCCTTCACTGTCCAGTCCATCCCACACAATCTCATTCTCAAAGGGCTCCTGCATCATTTTGGGGAAGACTTCCCGCACCATCTTCTTTTCTGAATCATACACCTTGATCCCAACATGTGCGGGTTCAGTGAGATAGAGGGAGATTGTCGTTCCCGGCTGCTTCCGGGTAAACTCCTCTGGAAAGAGTCCCCGAAGCATCGCATCTACCCCCACCCAGTAATACTGAGCCCCCTTCTCTTCTACGATGAATATCTGACCAAACCGCCGCCAGATGGTGATCCCCCGAGGGGTTTGAAACTCCTTCTTCCCAGATCCCTTCCTTCCAAAGGAGATAATCGGACGGAGGTCCCTTGAGAACTTGTGGACTTGATGATTGACCTGGTCAGTAACATAGAGGTTGAGGTAATAGTCTATGGCTAAATAGGCGAAGTGGGCATCTCTCAACTTCATCTCCTCAGCAGTGATGGAACCCCTTCGATCCCCTGCAAGCGTATATCGGCTGATTCGTTTGTGGTCCTGATCCACAACAAAGAGGATGTCATCCTTATGGAAAATCCATGAAGACCTCCGGTCAATGACGGCAATCCCATCCGGCCCTTCCAATTCACCCTCTCCGATGAATCGGAGGAACTCTCCTTCACTTGTGAGAACCTGAATCCGGTCATTAGAGGTATCCGTCACATACAGGTCCCCCTGAGAGTCAAGGGCGATCTGATGGGGATCGTCAAACTCCCCCTTATCCAGCCCGAATGATCCAATGGCCTTCACCCAGTGGATCTCCTCACCATCATTGTAAAGTTTCACAACCCGGTTATTCCCGGTATCACAGAGATATACATCCCCCTCTACATTGGCTGCCGTTCCCCTGGGCCACCAAAACTCCCCTTCTCCCCTCCCGAATCTTCCGTAGTATTTGATTTTCTTGAGACCTACGTTGTAGAGGATCTGATGGCTACCGGAATTGACACCGTAAACCGTGAGTTCATCATCATCTTTCGGATCCTTCGGATCGTCAGTGGAGCGGAGTTTCACCGCCACGATCCCTTGAGGGTCGTCGAAGTGGATATCCGGGATCGGCAGGAAGATTTTCAAATAGAAGGGGGTAGCTTTATAATAACCCAGGGAGTGACTGCGGGGGGGAATCAATAGGGTGGTGGGGTTATAGTCTCCAGAATGAACCGCAGAGGCGCAGAGAAGGCACTGAAAAATTAAAAATGAAAAATTAAAAATATACTTCATTGTGACATTAAAAGTAAAGGAAGGGCGTTCCGAAGAACGCCCCTGAGAAAACTGTAAATTGTGAATTCCTCATTCATCATTCACTATTCTCTATTCATTTTAGGGGGTTCTTTCAAATTTTCAGGTGACATTTTGCAGTTTCCCTCAAAAAAAACGCCATCCTGTATCAATAGAGAACGACAGGTGATGTCCCCCGAGAGGTGGGCTCCGGATTGGAGTTCAATCTTATCGGAGGCGAAAAAGGTTCCCTCCATCTTACCCCCGAGAATAACACCCTTTGCCTTCACGTGTCCTTTCACAGACCCAGACTTCCCTATGATTAAGGATTCCGAAACCTCGATCTCTCCTTCAAAGGCACCATCAATACGCACATTCCCACTGACTCGAAGTTTTCCCGTAAAGGTCGTCCCCTTCCCGAGGAAGTTCATTTGATCCTGGTCTCTTCCCATAGCCGTTTTTTAAGTTTTTGGTTATTCGTTTTCAGTAGTTCGGGTAGGACTTGTCAAGAGTTAGTTTTTAGTTGTCAGACAGTCTATAAATAGTTGTTCGTTTTTCGTAGTTAGAACTTCTTCTCTCTACATTCATCCCGCCCCTGAATCAGGGGCAGGGATTCAATATTCGATATTCAACATTCAATATTTTCCTATTCTACTCGACCTCCTCCCTACAGAGGACCTCCTGAGCAGCCCTTACTCCCTTTCCCAATTCCACGGGGTAGCCGACATTAGAGAGGGACATCTCCAGGGCGGAAATAGAAGCCAGAATGTCGAAGGTCTCCACATAACCCAGATGAGCGATACGGATGATCTTCCCCTTTAACTTCTCCTGCCCCCCTGCCACTTTAATTCCGAACTTCTTATCCATTACCCCCCTCACTTTTTCCGCATCCACTCCCTCGGGCATCACAATCGCGGTAACTGCATTGGCAGGCACTTTGGAAAAGAGTTTGAGACCCAGGGATTTCACCGCCGATCGAGTCGCTTCGGCAAGCCGTTCATGCCGTTTCAAGATCATCTCCATCCCCTCTTCCTTGATCAATTTCAGGGCTGCCTTCAAACCGACGATGAGAGAGACAGAAGGAGTGAATGGGGTCTGGCTCTTGTCCAACATCTTTTTCGCTGATCGGTAGTCCCAGTAATACTTTGGCAGGGTTGAGGTCTCTACTGCCTTCCATGCCTTCTCACTGACCGAGACAAAGGAGAGTCCCGGAGGGAGCATCATCCCTTTCTGAGAACCTGAGACACAGAGGTCCACAGACCAGTCGTCGGTTCGGAGTTCACAGGCACCCAACGCGCTAACGGCATCCACCACAAGAAGAGTGGGAGTCTTTGAGACGATCTCTCCGATGGCTTGAATATCGGTGAGGACCCCGGTAGAGGTCTCACAGTGGGACGTATAGACCGCCTTGATCTCTGGGTCTTTTTGAAGATGTTTATCAATTACTTCGGGATTGACGACATCACCCCATTCAACATCTATGGGAATGGATTGGATTCCATAAGCCTCACAGATCTCCCCCCATCTTTCTCCAAACTTCCCACCCCGGACGAATAATGCCTTCTCGTCCGGAGAGAAGATGTTCACCACGGATGACTCCATCGCCCCTGTACCGGAAGCGGCAAAGGAGAGGACGATATTTTTTGTTTGAAAGAGGTATTTCAGGTCTTCATTCACCTCATCGAAAAGGTCCATATACTCCTTCGTCCGATGGTGGATGATGGGTCTTGCCTGAGTGGAGAGGACCTCAGGGGGGATCTGAGTAGGACCAGGCGTTAAGAGATAGGTTTTCTTCATGAAACGGTTAAATGGTACTGATAAATGGTAAAAACGTTCAATGGAAAAGGGACTATTATTTAATCATTTCTCAATAATATTGTCAATAGACAATTTCAAGTAGATAGACCCCATTCTGACTGAAAATTGTTTTCAGGTGGCTCCGGGTGAATTCATCATAGATCTTCTTCTCTACCGGACTCTTCCAATCAAAATAGTTGAAATTCTCAGCGAGGAAACCAGCTTCCTCTTCATTGTAGAGTACATGGGTGACACCTTCATTCTTGAGGTGGTTTATTAAGTTCTCGAGACTGGGGGAGTTCGAAGTGAGGAGTTCGGAATGCGGAGTCCCAGTTTCACCCTTCCTCGTTCGGTATGTAGATCGAATCATTTCAATTAGAATCGTCTTATCATAGGCGGAGTTGGAAAGGGTTTTCCGCTCACAATAGTATGTTCTTGTTTCCCCTAAAAAGAGGATCTTTGCCTCTTCCGGAAGGGTGCGATTGGCATAGTCGACTACGGGGTAGTAGTTCAAATGTTCTGCAAGATAATCCTCCTTCCTTTGAATCCCCAAGACAACGGGTAGGGGGTTGTAGAAAGAAGTGATCAAAGAGACGGTATAGAAAAAATTGAAGAGGAGGGAAAAGGAGAGGAGAGTATGCGAGAGAACCCGCAAGAAGCGACCCCTTTCCGAAAGGCTTTTGATGAGATAAGCCACAACAAGGGCAAGGAGGGCAATCCCTGTGAGATAATAGCGGGTATAGGCCAATGTGAATGACCAAAAAAGGAAGAGTAACCCACTGATAAAAAGGATGTTTTTGATCGTTTGATTCGCCTTAGACGAATTCCGAAGGAAGAGAATGATCGGTAGAACGATGAGATAAAGGGGACCCAACTGGGAAGCGGACCCAAACCCTTCTGGATGGACAGTCATCCGATAGGGAAGCAAAAGGAAATCGAGGGGGGTTGAGACCCCCTTTATCGCCAGGACACCGATACCTACTTTCTGATAGGGTTCCATTCCAAAGAGATTTGAAAAGGCAGGGTAGACAGGATTTCCAGTATTGATAATGTTCTTAATGAACCAGGGGGAAGAGACAAGGAAGGCGAAGAAAGTGAAAACAGCTAAATTTCGAATATCGAATGTCGAATGTCGAACTGACTTGATAGTCAAAAAGAGGAACAGGGTTGCGAAGAAATAGAGCCCGGTATATTTCGTGCCCATCGCGAGACCACACATTAAAGCTGATAGTATAAGATACTGGATACTGGATGCCCTTCCTACGCTCAAACGAGCTACGGAGGGCAGGCTGGATGCTGGAGGGTGGATTCTGGATTCCAAATAGAGAAGTAGGGCGAAGACGGAGAGGAGTTCAAAAAAAGTGAGGGTCAAATCATGTGCGGCAAAAGTGGAGAGAATTCCCACGACAGGGGTGAAGTAAAAAATGAGAGCTGAGAGGAGGGCAACCCTTCGATTGAAGAAGTGGTCCGCTATCTGAAAGAGGGTCATAGTAGCGAGTATCCCCATCAGGAAATGGAGTAGTTTCGGAAAGATGTCGCTCTGGAGGAGAAGAAATCCAAAGGTGTAAAGCATCTCCATATTGAGGGGGAAGTTGGAATACACCTGGTAGGGTTGGAAGGTGATCTTGTGATTCAGGACAAAGGACTGAGGAAGACCTAAATGGTAATCCAAGTCATCAAAGAAGGTGGGTGGGGCTAAGGCTCCAATGAGAGTGAAGAGGAGAATCGGTAAAAAAAGAATGAGAATGGCGGAATGCGGAGTGCGGAGTGCGGAATGCGGAATGCTTTTCAAGAACCGAAGAATCTCTGGGGCAGTGAGAATGGTGAGAAAAACAAGAAGAAGGTAAACCAGTTCAGAGTAGAGAAGACCTACAAGACCAAGACCTAAGGTGAGGAGCGAGAGAAATCCAAATCCGAGAGCGAGGGAAAATAGTGCTAAAATTGCGGAATGCGGAGTTCGGAGTTCGGAATGCTGAATGTCGAACTTAAAGATTCTGAGGATTTTGCTGCCTATTCCTAAGGCGAGGAGAAGGAGAACGAGGAGTAGGAGAAATTCCTGAAGATAGGGAATTTTTTGAAAATGGGTGCTCTTGAGATAACTATTGATAACAAACCCTCCCCAGAGGAGGAGGGCCAAAGCCAGTAGAAAACTACGTTTCATTTAATAATTTTCAGTTAGCAATTAGCATATTTCATATATCAATGTAGATTTTATTATCTGTGCTAATCTCGTGAAATCTCGTGGCTCTAGTCTTCGCGATAAACAACCGAGCATCCCTCCGCCTCCCAAACCCTTACTTGATCCAGTTGAACCCCATTTAATCTTTTTTGCAACCTCTTATAGAACCACTTCGACAGATTCTCAGCCGTTGGATTCGTCTCTTGAAATTCCACCAATTCATTCAAATTCTTTTTTTCCAATTGTGCAGTAAGGACTTCGGTCTCCCTCTTCAGGTCTTCAAAATCAAAGGCGATTCCGATTTCATCCATCCCCTCCGATGCCACTCCCACCTCAACCCGCCAGTTGTGTTCGTGGAGGGGCTCACCTTTTCCCTTATATCCCCTCACAAAATGAGAGGCAGAAAATCGAGTTTCGTATGAAATGAGGAACATTTATTATGGTTAAATGGTGATTAGTTAAATAGTTAAATTGCTTATGTCCTTTGTTGACTTTTCTCTTATTGCAGCTGATTCGGACTCTTCAGTCATTCCGAACCCTGGCCTGACGCCCCGAGCCCGATTCTCCCTTTGCCCTACCCACGGGCGGGCAGGACAGGCTTGTTTCGGGTTCACCCTGAAGGTTCTCCCTGAAGGGATCTCAAAATAAGATGCTGAAACCTGCCTGCCGGCAGGCGAGTTCAGCATGACAGGTTAATGAATGATGTAAGCATTAGTTAAATTTAACCATATAACGATTTAACCATTTGACCGTCTTACTGTCCCATCTCTCGAGCAATCTTTTGCAGTCTGGCAACCCGTTCTTTTGTGGGAGGGTGGGTTGTGAAGAGTCCAACCATCCTACCCCCCCGCAGGGGGTTTACAATAAAGAGATGGGCCGTAGCGGGACTCGCATTCAATGGACGTCTCGCAACCCCCTTCTCCAGTTTCTCCAGAGCCCCTGCTAATCCCAAGGGGCGTCCGGAGATCATTGACCCACCTGCATCAGCGGCATACTCCCTGGATCGGGAGATTGCCATCTGAATCAGAATAGCGGCAATCGGAACGACAATGATGAGAAGGAGAAGGACGATTATATTTCCCCCACCTCGGCGACCCCTCCCTCCGAAACCTCCAAACATGGCCGACCATCCGGCGATTCGGGAGATGAGCATCAAAGCTCCGGCAAGGGTCGCTACAATGGTGGAGATCAGAATATCCCGATTCCGGATATGAGCCAATTCATGCCCCAGTACCCCCATCAACTCGTCCCGATCTAAGAGCTTTAATATTCCCTGTGACGCAGCAATGGCGGCATGCTGGGGGTCTCGTCCTGTTGCAAAGGCATTGGGGGTCTCCATGGGGAGGATGTAGACTTTGGGCATGGGAAGATGAACCCTCTGGGAAAGCTCCCGTACTGCACCCACCAACTCCGGTTCTTCTGTCTCCGACACCTCCTTCCCCCGATAGATCTTGAGGATGACCTTGTCCGAGAACCAGTAGGCAAAGAAGTTCATCGCCCCAGCGATAACTAAGGCGAAGATTGCGCCTACCCTCCCGCCAAAGGCTCCACCCGCCCAGACGAGGAGAAGGGTGAGGAAAAACATCAAACCAAAAGTCTTAAACGTGTTCATTTTTTTATTTACCTCCTATAGGAGAAAATATCATTCTGTTAGAAATTGTCAAGGATTTAATCAGAGGTTGCTGAAGAACTCTATTATTCCACGTCACCCCGCTAAAAAGCGGGGGATTCCGCAAAAGGCGGAAGAAAGCACGAAAGATACAGAAGCCACGGAACTATTTTTTCATTTATAAAACTTATTGATCTTGTAAGTCTTAAACATCGAATAATTTTCCGTGTATTCCGATATTTCAGTGTCTTCTGTGGTAATTCTCCAGACTCATTCAATCCTTTTTCATGGCTTCTTTTCTTATTTCAGGAGAAAATTTCTCGATGGAATATCTTAATGAAGTCCTTGGCATCTCTTTCCGATGTTTCATCACATAATGGAATACTTCTTTGGGAAAATGATTGCCTGCTTCTTTCAGCATCCATCCATAACCTTTCTGGACTAAATCATCCTTGTCCAATAAAAGGGTATCTGCAATTTCAAAAACGGAAGCAATCATCTGCTTCCTCCTGATTGAATAGATCAAAACAACTGCTGAAGCCCTTCTCAACCATCTGTTTCTTGACTTGGCCCATAGTTTTATTGTTGAAACGAACCCTGGAAATTGGAAAAGAAAATACCCCAATGCATGGGTACAAAAATCATCACAGGATCCCCAGCCTTCGACATACTTTTTTAGCCAATATTCAAAGAGATAAAAATCTCTTATCTCATAATGTTTTTTGCAGCGATAAGCCCAATCAAATGCCACATTATTGTAACCTTCCTTCAACAAGTCTTCACAGAGTTCAAATATCTCCTGTTTCGGTCTATTTTTGATTTTTCGATAAGAGTCGGCAGAGATTTTTTTTACAATGGAAGCCTTCAGGACATAGGATTTTCCTTTACCAATGCCTTTCTCAAACTGCCCGGCATCAATCATGTACTTTTTATCCCGGTATTTCGAAAATTCGTTTCGCAGTTCGGTAACAATCGAACTTTTTCTCTTCATCTCGATGGGGTAACTTTGGAAAATGCTTCCTATTTAGGATGTGACCTCGATTTTATACTCGATGCGAGCCAGCTTCTCCCCGGATCCGCGTCCATAATAATGCCATTTGGGGAAATTGAAATCTGAGGTGATAGAACGGGGCAGAAGGAGGATAGCCTGCAAGAATGCCTCCAGGTCAGGTACATTGTAGATGTTGACTTCGAACCCCCAATGATCCATCTGATCGAATATTTCTCTTTTGTTGGGTGTCTTCCAGTTCAGGGAGAAACGGTTGATACCCCAATCCGAGAACATGTCAAAGATCTCTTTTGCCTTATCCGGTGCGCCCAGTACTAGGGGCGCAAGAAAATCTGCAGGACACTGAAGAACTGCAGAGGACAGTCTCTCCGACAATTTCCGAAACCCTTCTTCCTGAAGGCGCTCGACGTTTCCGTTAAACCACAAGTTGGAAGCATTGAAGCCGATCGACTCAACTTCATCAAGGACGCGATCAATCGTTACACCCCCTTCTTTTAAGTCGAGCTTTGCACCTCTTTCGTGTTTTTTAATTTTTTTCAGAAATTCTCCCACGAGGTGAAATTCCTCATCCTCTTGCAGGGGAGACTCTTCGAATGAATCATGTCTCAGGAGCAACTTGTCAGATATGGGTTCCCTCCTTACGTCTATTTCCCCCCAGAAAATATCCGATGCGAGAAACTGGCGGAGATTGGCTTCATCATTAATTCCATGCCAGACCAATTGGACTCTGCCTGGAATTGTCTTCTCCGTGATAAGTTCTGTGAGATCATATTCTTTTCCTTTTAGGACGGAGTGATGGGGTATCTTTGTACGTTTTGATTCAAAGATCGTATCTGCATGCAGTAAGAGGATTTCATTCTTTGGGTCAATTTTGGAGATCGCTTTAAGATTGTCCGGTTCATTGTCGACAACGGAAAAGACCCGGTAGCCTGCCTTTTGGAAATGCTCTACTCCATCTGCTTTCGAATTTGCCACTTTTTCTTCCCATTCCAGGGGGTTCATGTATAAGTATTCACTGGTAAATTGAACCCGGTACTCTTTACCAATTTTGTTGAGAGAGCGCAGTGTATCTTCTCTTAACGAATTTGGACGACCCGTGTTTAAGCCTACATAGGTGTCAGGCTGGAATTGGAACCACCGGATCACCTCCATGACACCGCGGTATGGATGGTGCGACTCGAGTATAGCTATGTGTGACCAGCGTTGTTCTACATACCAGGACATAATCTTCTCCTGCTCCTGCGAAGAGATGTGCAAGTCTTCGAGAAGCCGGTCAACGTGATTTTCGTGGACCGTGATATCCGCGACTTTCAGATGGTGAAAGTAGTTCGTACCGTTCTTAAAGTCATAGGCTTGCAGGACATGCAACATCATGTGCCGCATGTCGAGAATCGTTCCATCTATGTCGAACAGGATTATGAGCTTCTCTTCAGGATAGGCATGACGCATTCTTTCATAATAAGAAGCGAGTTCTCGCATCCAGTTTTTCGAGATCATCTAACCCTCCTTCCTGTAATTGACGTAACTTTTCGCGCTATAAAGATCGAATATGGAATGGATAGTGCCCCCAATGGCTCCCCCAATACCGGTTGGGTTCGATAAATCGAATCCCTAGGTAAATCTCGGATACGGGTTGTTACCAAAATAACAAATTCTTAATAAGTTTGTCAACACCTTAAAAGTAGGAACCGTTGGGTTGGAAGAGATTTTCTTACAATGAAAGTCTTCAAGACATAAGATTTTCCTTTACCAATGCCTTTCTCAAACTGCCCGGCATCAATCATGTACTTTTTATCCCGGTATTTCGAAAATTCTCGTCTTAATTCTTCAACTATCATTTTTGTATTACAAAGCCCTCCCAATACTCAAGAGGGTCTCGTCAGATGGATGAGTCCGCCTGAGGCGGATTTTCATCTACCGCAGAAGAATTAATTTCTTCGTTGCTGTGAATTCGCCTTCCTGCCCGAATCGGGAATGAAGTCGATAGAAGTAGATGCCACTTGCTTGGTCTTTCCCCTCCCAGATGACTGTAAAAACTCCCGACTCTTGGTCTTGATCTACAAGGGTTTCCACCAACCTTCCGGAAATGTCATAGATCGCCAGCCGAACAGGAATTTTCTCCTGACTGTTGGGAAGGATGTAGCGGATAAGGGTAGTAGAGTGGAAGGGATTGGGTTGATTTTGAAGTAATTTTGTATCTTTCATTTTGAATTTATCAAAACCTTTCTCCTCCACTCCCACCACCTGCCCGTTATTGTCTGTCTTAATCAGGTAGATATCAGTCGAGCCTCCAACGAAGGAGGATGAGATCCCTGTGATGATGTACCCATTATCCGAGGTCTCTTGGACAGAAAACCCCCAGCCCCCTTCATCAGCAGGACCATCGAAGATCCTCGTCCAAAGCATATTCCCTAAAGAATCTGTCTTGATCAGGTATAGATCAACTGTCAATGAAAAACAGTCCCTGCATCCTGCGATGATATACCCCCCATCTGAGGTTTGCTGGACAGAGTAGCCCAAATCGTCAAGAGTATCGCCAAAGGTCTTTGTCCAAAGGGTATCCCCCAAAGAATCCGTTTTGATCAGATAGACATCCCCCCCGCCTGCACCGAAGGAGAATGTCCCGCCTGAGATAAT
>JADFOU010000381.1 GCA_022562655.1 candidate division TA06 bacterium | reverse complement strand
TGGGCGCATGAAAGGGAGACAAGTATATCGTTGTCGGTTTCCCGAAGTCATTTTGGTTATCGTTTCTCGCTTCCCGAAGTCGTTCCGAATATCGTTTTCCATCTCAATTCACCCAGCGAAGTGTCGAAGGGCGATCCCTGTTAAATCCAAGAGAATCCAAGAGAACGGTTAGGTCCCAGAGCCTCTGGGAATTATCCCTGTTACTTCCCAGTGGGACTGGGAATTTTCTCCTACTGGGATTGTCTGGAGAATGCTGCCGTACTCTTGTTCCCGAAAGTTCCCGAAGTTCCCGAAAGTAAAACTTCTCCCGTTAACGGGAGGATTTTCAGCAGACAAGGCTTTTCGGGAGCTTTCGGGAAACTTCGGGAAGGAGAGTACGGCAGCATTCCCCGGATTATCCCTGAGAATCCTTCTCTTGGATTCTCTTGGATTTAACAGGGATCGCCCTTCGATACTTTGCTGGATGAATTGAGATGGAAAACGATATTCGGAACGGCATCGGAAAGCGAGAAACGATAATCAAAATGACTTCTAGAAACCGACAACGAAATTCAAAATGATCTCTGGAAATCCACAACGAATATCGAAGGTCATGGCGGTCTTGGATATGTTTGTATTGCAGAGAAGTTTAATTCTCTGGTGGAATCACCAGACCCTCTGGTGTTTGTAACTCCTCTGGTTTCTCTGGTGTCCCTCTGGTGTCTCTGGCAAAGGTCGTGGAGCCCAAGTTTAAGATCGTTGAAGGGCGAGCGCTCTGCTTAACTGCGATTCTTCCCGATTTCTTCCTTTCCAACGGTAAAGAATCCACTTTCGAGAAGAACGGGAGCCAACGGGAAAAAGAATACGGCAGCTTTCCCCTGTAACCCCAGAAAATCCCTGAGAATCCCAGAAAGTCCCAGTCGCCCTTCAAAATCCCTGTTATTTCCCTGTCCGACAGGGAAATAACAGGGATAACTGGGTTAGGACCATTAGTCATCAGAAACGAGCCGCACCACCTTAGGAGCCGGAACCCTCCCATGCTGAGCCATCAAGTTCAGGTCTGGGATCCGCGGCCTTGAAATCGCCTTCGGACACGATTTCTCTGGCTCTTGATCCGATTCCTGGCCGTCTTTTCCTGGGACGTTTCCAATTCACCGTAGGTCTTATCCATAAGATCGTAAATTCCCCTCCGCGGGAGTCGCTGTTGCTTCAAACCTAAGCTAGATGCTTTGGCAGCTAGTGGCGAAGTCCTCATTCGCTTGGGCACTTGATATCCCAATCGACGGGCGAGTTCCCGTTCGAAACGCATCGCTCTTCTCCCGAGTTCTGCGGCTGCATCAGGCGGATAATTAGGAGGAAATTCCGCCTGCATCAGAAACGCAGATGCCCTTGGAGGCAGCCGGTCTGGAAACAGGTCCTTATCCGGCCGGGTCACAAAGGGAATGAAGAGCACCGGCGTGGTTTGAGAACCGTTCTTTTGTACCACCTGAGGTTGGGGAAAATTCAATTTAGATGTCGACCACTGGACCGAAAGGTAAACGAATTTCGCCAGGCAAACTAGCCAATGGATGAATTCTCCGTCGTTGCTTTCGGTGACCACTCGAATCTTAGCCCCGATTGCCAGGGGATAGGGGGATCTTTGGTGGTCGTACCCCTTGATCAGACACGACATAGTAATTGCCGTCCGGTTTAATCCGAACCGGTCTCCAACCCGTTGGCATTCCCGGTCGAAATCCTGGAACTCCTTTGTGGTCCATGTAGGACCCCTTGACTCCTCCCACCATTCCTCAGAAGTAAACATCCGTCTTCTTCCAAAGATCGCCAAACCCTGTTTCTTGAGCCGCCGCAACTCCGGAGAGTGTGCAAACGCCTGGTAGCGTTCTCGAATGTCCGCGTCCCACCGCCCCTGAGGCGTACTTTTAGGCACCGCCTTCCCTCCAACTAAGATCGGCTTATCCGTGACCAATGTCTCGACTGTCCTTCATGGTTTCTATTCTATACCCCGCCTAAGACTCCTTTTACGGGGTAAAGCTACTGTACGGTTCCCAAAAGCTCCCAAAGTTCCCAAAGCGAGATTGTTCCCATCCAATGGGAAGATTTTGGGAAGAAACCAGGTATTGGGAAAATTGGGAACGTGACAGCCGTTCCTCAGAAGTCGAGCCGCCTACTTCCCGAGATCGCCAAAACTTTTTCCCGAAACTGCGGCATCTCCAGAGGCTGGATCAACCACTGGTAGCGTTCTCGGATGTCCGCGTCCCACCGCCCTTG
>JADFOU010000042.1 GCA_022562655.1 candidate division TA06 bacterium | reverse complement strand
ACTTCTCTTCATCATTGATGAGAAAGTTACCCAATCTAAAATGCGAGAAATGTGTTACTGCAAGACCTGACCCCCAAAATGTGACCCCCCAGAGTTGTGGCCGCCAGCTCGCAGCCGTTGAACGCGATGGAGATATTGTGGATTGGAAACAGTACGAGCAAGAAATTAGCGATTACTTCCGCTCCGAGTATCCTACTGCAAGGATCACGCCTGACACAAAAGTAACGGGAAGGTTCTCAAAGGTCGACAGGCAGCTCGATCTCCTGATCGAAGATCGAGCTTCAGATTTTGAGTTTCGGATCGTAGTGGATGGAAAGTACCGCGACAAAAGGATCGATGTAAACGATGTTGAGGCATTCCTCGGACTTCTTCGAGACGTAAGCGCACATAAGGGCGTGATGATCTCAACAGAAGGGTATAGCCAGGCGGCTATCAATCGCGCTCACTACGATGACCTCGATTTAGAGTTGGACATCCTCAATTTTAAGGAGTTGGGGCAGTTTCATGCTTTTGGCGCGATTACCTATGCAGGCGGGCACGGTGTGCTTCTCCCTGCTCCGTTTGGCTGGGTTATTGATGGTACACGGAGAAAAGGTATCGTTGCCTGCCTCTACCAGAGGGGTCTGGATTTAGAGGCAGCAGGGAGCGCGCGGGAGTGGATGTACATTAATTTTTGGAGCAAAGATGAGACCGCATCGGATTTGGAGTCTCTCTTTAAGCATCAGGAGGGTTACCTGCGAAAACAGTTTCCGGGGGCTGAAATCCAATACGCCGACACGGTTAAGCGGAGCGACGCCAAGACCAAGCTCCGGATTTTGAATGTTGTGAGCTACCCAACCCCTGAATATACCGGCTTTGTTGAGTTTGAGAAGTTCATCTTCTTCTGCGTTTTGTTCACACCGAAAGAGCTGGAGAAAAAGAACTTAAGGAAACTAAGCTATATTTTGAGGCGCGTTCTGCCCTTGGAGATAAAGCAATAATAATGCCGTCAAACATTTCATTGCAGCCGAGCGCGCCGCCACATATTTTTGAGATAAAGGGGACGAAAACCTTTACTTGGCGTTTGTGGGGGGGTAATAGCACTATGCCACGGCTAGCTAGTTTTTGCTGAAAAAGTCAGCAAAAACTACCCTGTCCTCGACTCTGTTTTCAACTCTGAGGTTCAAACTCGAAGAGAGGCTCGGACTCGAAGAGAGCGAAGTCGAAGGGTCTATTTGATCATTTGAAGATGAAAATCGTAAAAAGTATCATCTAAATTCATAAAAAAGGGTTGCGTCTCCTTTTAACAGAAACGTGGCATTAGCCTTCACAGGATGAACCATGGGCTACTTCTACTTTGACGAGTCAATACAGGAGAGAGCTGGATTCATCGTTGGCGCTTTCGTTTATTCTACGAACGACTTGATGCCCTCCGTATTTTCAGCCCTTGCGGAAGCTGGACTCCAACCTGGAGTTGACGAGTTCAAGAGTGGTGTGCGGATGGCAGCGCACCCCGAACAGGCAAAGGCGCGAGATGGGCTACGGGAATTGCTCATGGATGTTCGCGTCGGGGTTATCGTGGTCCCTAGTTCTGAACGGCTCAGCCTGGGCACTGAGGCGCTGGTTGGCCTTACCAAAATCATCAATGCCAATGACCTGACGGACGTCTCTCATCAAGTCTTCTTTGACGAAGGGATTGTTGTCGATCGCACCTCTTTGGAATCGTTTCATGATAACGTAGGCGCTGAGTGCGATATCAATCTCGATCAAGATTCACGAACCATAGGCGGTATCCAGTTGGCGGACTTGGCGGCTCACGCTATGGGGATAATGCTTCTTGAGCAGCAAGAACATATCAAGAAAACCGTGAAGGCGGGAGAGAATTCTGGCTATGAGCCAGACCTCGATATCAATCTTGGTTTTGAGCTGTGGGCGTCCCTGCGCTACTCATTCTTTAAGTCATCTCAGCCGATTCCGGGTCCGGAGGACCCGCTTGGTGACCTGTTATTCGATGTCGAGAACTATGGGTTGCATGTCGCTGCGACATGCGTGGACGCGCTTCGAAACTCGTCCCTTGCGCGTTTCGGCCAGTGTTACCTTGGTTGCATTCACTGAGAAGGCTAACAACCAGTTGCAGCTGACGGCGCTGCGCGCCGCCGCTGATGCCAAAACCGTTAGAGGCGAAAAGAGTTTTAAAAACGAAGTTTCAAAAACTAAATTTGGAGGGATTTGTTATGGGTGAAAATCCGGAACTTAATGAAGAAATGAAAATGTTAAACAGATGGAAGAAGTTGAAGACAGAAAAACATTATGTTGGTTTGCAAGCCAATTAACAGGTTTTAGTTCGAGCTGCCTCAAATATTTATGCCGCATATATTCAAATAGGATCGGTGGGAAGGGGGAACGAAGATAAATTTATTTCAAAGGCAATAGCTGAGGCAATAAAAATCGCCATAAAGATTGATCAGTTGGTTATTGATGCAGAAGAAGAATCGAAGTGAATATGAAATATCTCCGATTTATCAAGTTTGAACACACCCTCTTTTCTCTTCCTCTTATCTTTTCAGGAACCATTCTTGCAAGAGGATTCGACCTCCCTCTCAGAACTTATCTTCTCATCCTTCTGGCGGGGATTGGGGCAAGGTCCCTTTCCCTCTCTCTCAATCGGATCATTGACCGCTGGATTGACCAAAGAAATCCAAGAACAAAGGAACGGGAACTCCCCTCGGAAAAGATCTCTTTCGGGGAGGCATGGGGGGTCGCCCTTTCGGGTCTTCTCCTTTATCTCCTCTCCGCCTTCCTCATTGCCCCAATCTGTCTCCTTTTTTCTCCTCTCCCCGTCCTGGTCTTCATACTCTATCCTTACTTGAAACGATTTACCCTTTTCTCCCATTTTGGTGTAGGCCTGGGGCTGGCGATGGCTCCCCTGGGAGGGTGGTTCGCTGCGAATTCGGATTTGGGAATTGGAATTTGGGAGTTAAATTTTCTCCCTCCCATACTTCTTGGGCTCTTCACCCTCTTCTGGGTTTCAGGTTTTGACATCATCTATGCCACTCTCGATGAGGATTTTGACAGGAGAGAGGAGCTCTTCTCCATGCCTGCCGTTTTGGGTAGAAAGAAGGCTTTGGGCATCTCCGCCTTATTACATATTCTCGCCTTTAGCGCATTATTGGTGCTTTACCTTTTTGGTCTGGGCGAACACATGGGGTCGTCCCTACAAATATTTTTTCTTCTTCTCGTTGGATTTCTTCTTTATTGGGAGCATCACAAAGCCCACGATGTTCAACTCGCCTTTTTCAAGATCAATGCGGTATTGGGTTTTGTTGTTTTTCTTTTCGTAGTAAGTGGGACAGTTTAAAATTCAGTCTTTGGACATTAGACTTTAGACGTTAGACCAAAGTCTATTGTCCAGAGTCCAAAGTCTAAGGTCTAATCATGCGAATCGTTGTAGGTATGACTGGGTCTTCGGGGACAATTTTCGGGGTGGAGTTTTTGAAACACTGTCCGAATGATAAGTATTTAATCCTTTCGGAATGGGGGGAGAAGGTCCTCCAGATAGAGGTGGGGATGACGAAAAAGGAGCTTGAACCCTATGTCAAAAAGATATTCCCGGACACCGACCTGGCATCTCCCTTCTCATCTGGTTCTAACCCCTTTGATGCTTTTGTCATCATTCCGTGCAGTATCTCTACCCTGGCAAAGATCGCCGCAGGGATCTCGGATACCCTCATCACAAGGGTAGCCCAGGTGGCTCTCAAGGAGCGTAGGAGGATGGTGGTTGCTCTCAGGGAGACCCCCCTCCCCACATCGGCTTTAGAAAATAGCCTAAAACTCTCCCGAGAGGGGGTGGTGGTGATGCCCATCTCCCCACCCTGGTACAAAAATCCTGAGAGTATGGAAGAGAGTGTCGTGGGATTTGTGAATAAGGTCCTTCGGGTGATTGGTGTCTCTGTACCAGGGGGGTGGAGGGAGGAAGAACTTTTATAACAACGAATAATGAATATCGAATGTCGAATGTCAAATGTCGAAAAACGAATAATTAATGATGAAAATGAATGATGAATAATGAATATCGAATAATGAATATTGAATACTGAATGATCAAAAAAGGTGGGTTCCAGGATTTACAGAGTTATCTCCGGTATCTTGAGAAAGCTGGTGATCTCAAGCGGATCCGGGTGGAGGTAGATCCTTATCTGGAGATTACGGAGATTGTCACACGGGTTGTGAAAGAAGAAGGTCCAGCCCTGCTCTTTGAAAAGGTAAGAGGTTCTCCCTATCCTATTGCGGTCAATATCTTGGGTGCCTCCCGGAGGATTGAATGGGCTTTGGGTCGCCATCCAAGGAAGATTGGGGAGGAATTGCTGAGATTGATTGATGCGATGAATCCCCCCAACCTCAAAAATCTCTTCTCTCTCCGGAAGTCCCTGATGAGGGTTACGAAGATGCGAACGAGGTCCATCCGATCCGGTCCGGTTCAGGAGGTAGAGATCAAACCCGATTTTGATCCCCTTCCCATTGTCCATTGCTGGCCTGAAGATGGGGGACGGTTTCTCACCTTTGGGATGGTCCTTACCCAAGATCCTCTCACAACTCAGAGGAACTTGGGGATCTATCGGATGCAGATTTACGATAATCATCGGGCGGGAATGCACTGGCAGATCCAGAAGGGTGGAGGGTTTCATTATGACCGATTAGAGAAGATGGGGTCCGCCTCAGGCGGATTAGAAGTTGCCGTTGTCCTGGGAGGAGACCCCACCCTCCTTCTCTCCTCCATTGCCCCTCTTCCAGAAGGATTCGATGAATTGGCATTCAGTGGATTCCTTCGAGGCAGCCCCACGAAGATAGCGAAGGGGAAGACAATTGAACTGAAGGTTCCCGCCCAGGCTGAATTTATCCTGGAAGGGATTGTTCCACCGAAAGAGCGGGAGATGGAAGGACCTTTTGGGGACCATTTTGGCCATTATTCCCATTTGGCTCCATTTCCAGTCTTCCACCTGAAAGCCGTCACCCATCGCAGAGATCCAGTTTTTCCTACCTCTATCGTGGGAAAGCCTCCCCAGGAGGATCGATATATGGGGGAGGCGGTTGCGGAGATGACCTTTAACCTCCTCCGCATGATTCATCCTGAGATCCGGGATGGTTGGGCCTATTTTGAGGCTGGGTTCCACAATCTCTTTGTCATCTCTGTGGAGGAAAGGTATACCAAGGAAGCGATGAAGACCGGACTGGGTCTCTTGGGTGTAGGACAGTTGAGTCTCACCAAGTGTCTCATCCTGGTGAGTGACGGTGTGGATGTCCGGAACTTCGAGGAGGTCTTGAGAGAGATTCGGAACAATTTTGACCCGGCGGAGGATTTCCTCTTGCTCCCCGGTGTCCCCCTGGACACCCTGGATTTTACCAGTTTTAAGATGAATTTGGGCTCGAAGATGATTCTGGATGCGACAAAAAAGCACGAACCCCGCCCCTACAAGGGGCGGGGCGAAGCACAAATCACGATGCACGAAGCACGGAATTTTAAAGATCCGAAGGAGATTGATAAAAAGATAATCGACTGGAGGTACCTTGAGGATGTCCTCTTGGTGGTGAAGGTAGAAGGAGAGGGACGTGGGGTTTTAGAAAAGCTCGTTCAATATTATGGTTCTTTAGAAAATCAGAATTCCGACCCTGAACTTGTTTCAGGGCGAACTCCGAACTCCGAATTTCGAATTCCTAAGATCATTGCCGTGGTGAGCTCGGACGTTCCTTTGGAAGACGATATCCTCCTTCTCTGGGGGATCTTTACCCGTTTTGACTGTGCCCGAGATCTCTGTTTTACCCGGTCGGAATTTGGCCGATTCGGACACGGTTCCGCTTGGCCGGTTCATCGAGGAGTTTTAGGACTTGACGCCACTTTTAAAAAAGGGTATCCTAACCCTATTGTGATGACTCAGGAGATCATTCAAAAGGTAGACCGGAGATGGGGAGAATACTTCGGTAGATAGTAGGTTGTAGGTAGGGGGTAGGGAACCTATCTACAATTTACTATCAACGACCCACTGACTTCCATGGAAAGAATCCAGGAAATTGATTTTCAAGACCAGAGACTGATTCCCATTTGGGAGAGGGTTCAGAGAGGCGAACGGATCGAACGAAAAGAGGGGCTTCTCCTCTTTCAGACATGGGATCTCATGGCTCTTGGAAAGATGGCCGATTTTGCGAAACGGAAGAAGATCAGCGGATTGAGCGGATTGAATGGAGATGTTGCCTATTTCATCATTGACCGCCAGATCAATCCCACCAACATCTGCGTATACACCTGTAAATTCTGTGATTTTGCCGTGAGACCCTGGGATGAAAAGGCTTATGAGATGACCCTTCAAGAGATTCTTTCAAAACTCTCTCCCGAGATCCGTGAGGTTCATATCGTCGGCGGGCTTCATCCCAAATGGAAATTCGATCAATACTTGAATATCCTCCGGGAGATCAAAGTTCATTTTCCAACCATTCAGATCAAGGCTTGGACTGCTGTAGAGATTGCCTTCTTCTCTAAGATCGCCAAAATTCCGGTGGAAAAGGTCTTCGAGCGGCTTTTAGATGCAGGCTTGAATACGATGCCCGGAGGTGGGGCAGAGGTCTTCTCGGAAAGGGTGAGGCAGGCCCTCTTCAAGCAGAAGATCGGAGCGAAGGACTGGCTCCGAATTCACAGAATTGCTCATGGGATGGGGATCCGGACGAATGCAACCCTCCTCTATGGTCACATGGAGACCTATGAGGAACGAGTGGATCACTTAGTAAAGCTTCGAGAACTTCAGGATGAGACCGGCGGATTTCTCACCTTCATTCCCCTAACCTTCCAACCGGGTCATACGGGGCTTGTAAAACGTCAGGCCTCAGCCTTGGAAGATCTCCGGACCTTAGCCGCCTCTAGACTCCTTCTGGATAACTTTCCCCACATCAAGGCATACTGGGTGATGTTGGGGGAGGATACCGCTGGAGTGGGGCTCCATTTTGGAGCGGATGACATCGCCGGCACCATCGGTGAGGAACGGATTGCCCACGCCGCACTGGCAAAGAGCCCTGTGGGATTGACCCGGGAGAGACTTTTGGAGATGATCCGGGGGGCAGGGAGAACTCCTGTAGAAAGAGATACTTACTTCAATATCCTCCGGGTCTATAATGGTCACCACATTCCGCCTCCCTGGCCGAGGGTTGGGAGAGTATGAAGGGCTCGGCAGGCGGAAGCGGGGCACCCTTACGAATTGTTGCCATTGTGAATGGAGAAGAATCGAAGTAAGTTCTAACATTCAATCTAAGGAGGGAGGGAAGTAAAAAAAATGATGAGCATCGGGAAAATCCCCTATCTGAATGTAGAACCTTTTTATGCCCTCTGGCCCAATGAGAAGGGGGAATTCGGAAAGGGGAATTCGGAATTCTCCCAAAGGGGAGACAAACATACTATCCGCACTCCACACTCCCCATTCAAGAGTATCACCGTTACTCCCAGGAGGTTGGGAGAGTTGGCAGAAAAGGGTGAGGTGGATGGGGGTGTGATGTCCATTTACGATTATTTTCGTCTATCCGATCAGTTTGAACCTATCGGAGATTTTGGAATCGCTGTGAGTGGTCCGGTCAAGAGTGTCCTCCTCTATTCAAAAGGACCCGTTGAGAGCCTCCAGGGGGGAAGGGTGGGAATCACTCCCGAAACCTCTACTGCCTTTCGCCTTTTGCGCCTTCTCTTAGAGGTGAAATACGGGGTTCATCCTCGCCAATATCTTCAGGGGATCCGGGATGGGGTGGATGGGAGATTGGTCATTGGGAACGAGGCCCTGAAAGGAGATGGAAAAGATTTCCCCTTTGTGATGGACCTTGCTGAGGAGTGGTGGGACTGGAGGAATCTCCCCTTTGTCTTTGCTCGATGGGTGATGCGGAGGTCTCTCCCTGTGGATCGGAAGTGGTCTCTCTGGAATTTTTTAAGGAAGTCCTTTAAAGAAGGTATGGAGAATTTAGATGAGATTGCGCAGCGATTTTCAGGAGATTTAGGGGAAGCTGTCCATCTTAAGAATTACCTGGAGAATTTTATCTATCGGATAGGACCCAGGGAGGAACAAGGAGAAAGAAAATTCAAACACTTGATTGAAGAATATGGGATCACTTGACACAATTGTAGGACAGGCATCCCTGCCTGTCATTAAGGAGAAGGTGGATCGGGGAGAGAGGATCACCTTTGAAGAGGGATGCACCCTCATGAAGGAGGCAGAACTTTTAGAGGTGGGCGCCCTCGCCAACCGGGTGAAAAAACGATTCAACTTTAACGGGGAGATCACCTTTGTCATTGACACCAACCCCAATTATACCAATATCTGTAATGTAGACTGTGTCTTCTGCGCCTTCTATCGCCATCCTGAGGATGAGGATGCCTACACCTTGACGGTAGAGCAGGTCTTGGAGAAGGTGGGAAAGGCGGCAGAGAAAGGGGTAACCACTGTTCTCCTCCAGGGAGGAGTGAATCCAGCCCTTCCCCTTGATTATTATTTGGATCTTGTGCGAGGGATGCGGGAGCGCTTCCCTCAGGTTCAACCCCATTTCTTTTCAGCCCCAGAGATCCAGGGGATGATGGAGGTCTCCGGGTTGACCCTTCGAGAGGTTTTGATGAGATTGAAGAAGGCGGGGCAGAGGACGATTCCAGGAGGAGGGGCGGAGATCCTTGCGGATCGTGTTCGGGTGAAGATGGGAAAGAAAAAGGGACTGTCAGAGGCATGGCTTGAAGTGCATCGGGAGGCCCACCGGGTGGGATTCAAATCCACGGCGACGATGATGTATGGTCACGTTGAGACAGATGAGGAGATTATCGAGCATTTGGAGAAAATTCGATCTCTACAGGATGAGACGGGTGGGTTCACCGCCTTCATCCCATGGAGTTTCAAGCCCGGGAATACCCCTCTGGAGAAGAAGATTCCACAACATGCCAGTGCCAATCGATATTTGAGGATCATGGGGGTCTCCAGGATCTATCTGGACAATTATCCCCACATCCAGGCTTCTTGGTTTTCCGAGGGGAAGAAGACCGGTCAGATTGCCCTCCACTTCGGGGCAGATGATTTTGGAGGGACGATATTCGAGGAAGAGGTTCACAGGGCGACCGGACATGTGAATACAACTACTGTAGATGAGGTAATCGCCCTTATCCGTGAGTCTGGGTTTCAGCCGGTTCAGCGGACAACCCTTTATGAGAAGATCCGGTATTATTAATCAGCGGATTCAGCGGATTCAGCAGATTCAATCCGGCCAATCCATTAATACCGCTGACTTCAAATGATTTTCAGGTCTGGTATTAAGGGGATCAGTTCCCTCTCATACGCTCTTTGAAAAAGTTCGGATAGTCCCCGCCGCCCCTCGTCACCCATGTCCAGGGTGTATTCATTTACATACATCCGGACAAATGTTCTTGCCTGATTCATTTCGATTCCACGGCCGAATTGTAGGGCATAGGTGAGGGCTTCCTCTTCATGGGCGAAGGCATATTGGATAGACTTTCGTAATCCTTCACTGATTTCCTTTGCCAAAGATTCTCCCAGACTGGATCGGACGATATCCAGGCCCAAAGGGAGCGGGAGATCCGAATCGGCTTGCCACCTTTCTCCAAAGTCCATCATCTTTTTCAATTTCAGGCTTTTATAAGTGATCTGCCCCTCGTGGATGATGAGACCGGCATCTACTTTCTCTTCTTGAATGGCTCTCAGGATCTGATCAAATCTCATCTCCACGGGTTCATAATCTTTGAGATAGATTCGGGAGAGGAGATAAGCGGTTGTCATTTTTCCGGGGATAGCGACCCTTTTCCCTGCCAGGTCTTCAGGCTTTAAGTCATCCTTGGAGATGAGGAGAGGACCGTATCCCATTCCCATACTGGCACCACAGGAGAGAATCCAGTAACGGTTTGCTAAATAAGGATAGGCGTGGGCAGATATGGCAGTGACATCCAGTTCTCCTTGCAGGGCTCTTTTGTTCAAGGACTGGATATCCTCCAGGAGATGTTCGATCTCAAAGCCTTGAATTTTTACAGCGCCTGAAGCAAAACCGTAGAACATAAAGGCATCGTCCGGATCGGGGCTGTGTCCAATACGCAGTTTTTTTGACATTTTTTTCTCGTAGGGGCAGACCCAAGTCTGCCCGATCTGAGCCTTATGTTTGGCCATTTGGATATAAAAAATCGACCTTGGTGATTCAAGACTTTCATTAAATTAGGAGGGTAGTTGAAATGAATAGGATCATTTTGGGGGGAGCCGTATTTTTAATTTTGGTTTTGGGCTTTTCTCCTTCTTCACAGGGGGAAGAAAAGGGTTTGATTCGGGTCTCCCGATCGGAATCTTCATCTCCTCCAAAGCTCTATTTTCCCTCTGACAACTTCCTGCCCCCCCAATTCTCTCCTGCGGGCATAGAGACCCTCACGTGTCCGGATGGGGATTCAACCTTTGGAGTAGGGGCCAATGGAATTATAGGATTTATGGAGGCGATGCAATTCAGTACCTCAGACTCCTGTTCCCTCGCTGCCCTCCTCTTCTGGCCTTCGGATCCGGATTCAGAATCCCCCGATCTCCACTGGATGATTTGGGCGGACTCTTCAGGACTTCCGGGGGCTTTGCTCGATTCCGGCACGGTCTCTCCTTTTTATGATAACTGGTATCGAATCAACCTGCCGGATACGGAAAAGATCTTTCTCTCCACAGGTGCAGTTTTTTACATTGGCTGGGCCGATGTGGATAGCCCCTTTTTCTGGAATGTCTATGACGATACCTCAGGGACGATGAACTGCACCTACTACTTTGATGGCTTCCAGTGGCAGTTTGACACCTTTTTTGGGGGCGACTTTCTCCTACGGGGAATTTGTGAGACATTCGATTCCCTTATTGTAGGAGTAGAAGAGAAAGAGAGTGCAAACCCTGAATCAAGTTCAGGGGCAATATTACTTCAGAATCAGCCGAATCCATTCCATTCCACTACTCTCATCCGCTATGTTCTCCCAGCTGTCAGCAGCCAGCTCCGGGTCAGGCTGGAGGTCTTCGACCTCACAGGGAGGATGGTGGACATCTTGGTGGATGAGCCTCAAGAACCGGGGGTCTATCAAATCCAGTGGGAGGGAAAGGACCCAGCCAGTCAAAGATCCCTGCCGACCGGAATCTACTTCTACCGCTTGAAGTACGGTGATTTCATCACCACTCGGAAGATGACCCTCCTCCGCTAAATCACCTCTTATTA
>JADFOU010000380.1 GCA_022562655.1 candidate division TA06 bacterium | reverse complement strand
CCTTCAAGAAAGGTCAACTTGGAGAAGCCATAGAATGGTTTCAAAAAACCTTGGAACTGGATCCCGGACATGTAGGCGGGCATTACAATTTAGCAAAGGCCTATCTTCGCATTGGAGAATCTGAGAAGGGAGCGAAAGAGTTTGAGACTTTCGAGGTTCTAAGCGGTTACCAGGATGAAATCGAGGCCTTCCTTTCGGGGGTTGTCGAGAGTTATCCTCCCAGTAAAGAAATTCAGATCCGGTTAGGGAAACTCTATTTGAAGGCATTAAAATATCCAAAAGTCATCGAGGCTCTAAAATTGGCCATCACTCTGGGAAGTGCTGAGAATGATACACTCTTCTATACACTCGCGCTGGCCTATTACCAGCTTGGGAAGAACGAACTTGCCATCCAGGCCCTACAAAAAACTCTTGAGATAAACCCCTCTCATTTAGAAGCCCGATTCAATCTTGTCCTGGTCTATCGGCTACAGGGGAAAGGGAAGGAGGCGGCGGAGGAGGAGGGGATCTACAACCGATTAAAAAAGAAAAAATCTAAATGAATAATCAAAAAACACGAAGCACGAAACCTCGTCCCGAGCCGGAGATTGCTTCGCCAGAGCCTCGCAATGACAGGCGAGGGAACGAAGCACGGAGTTACTTCACGCTTCACGCTTCACGCTTCACGCTCTTATTTTCCATTGCAGTCGTAATGGGCTGCCGCAGTCAAGAGGAGATTCCGCATTCTGCACTCCGCACTCCGCAATTTGAGGTTCAGTTCACCGATGTCACTGCCACGGCAGGGATCGGGTTTCGACATGTCCATGGGGGGGAGGGGGAGAAGTATCTGGTGGAGACCATGGGGTCCGGCGCGGCCTTTCTTGACTATGACAACGATGGAAACCTGGATCTCTATATTGTCAACAGCGGACCCCTGCCGGGTTTCGGGAGTGAGGAGGTCATCCGGAATCTCCTCTACCGGAATGAAGGGGATGGGACCTTTACGTATGTGACGGAGGAGGCAGGGGTGGGGGATACGGGGTATGGGATGGGGGTGAGTGTGGGGGATCTTGACAATGACGGTTATCCTGACATTTTCGTCACCAACTTCGGACCCAATCTCCTCTATCACAACAACGGTGACGGAACCTTTACAGATGTGACCCGTAAAGCAGGGGTTGGGGATGATCGCTGGGGGTGCAGTGCAGCCTTTTTGGATTACGATGGAGACGGCTATCTCGACCTCTATGTGACGAACTATCTTGATTTCACCTTCGACAACCACAAATTTTGTGGTGACCCCGTCAAGAATATCCGGGCCTACTGTCATCCCGACCACTACAACGGGGTGGAAGACATCCTCTATCGGAACAATGGGGATGGCACCTTCTCCGATGTGACGAAGGCGGCGGGTGTCTCCAATCCTGAAGGGAAGGGGTTGGGTGTGATCTGCTTTGACTATGACAACGATGGAGATACGGACATCTATATTACCAACGACTCGGTTCGGAACTTCCTCTATCGCAACAATGGGGATGGGACCTTCACCGATGTCACCCTCTTCACCGGTGCGGGCTACAATGAAGATGGAAAGACCGAAGCGGGGATGGGAACAGATTTCGGGGATTATGACCATGACGGTTACTTTGACATCTTCGTTACCAATCTGGATTACGAGACAAACACCCTCTACCACAATGATGAAGGGGACTATTTCGCCGATCTCACCTTTCTCGCTGGTTTAGGGGAGCCAAGCATTGATTATGTGGGATGGGGAACCAATTTTATTGATTATGACAATGACGGCGATGAAGACCTCTTCCTTACCAATGGCCATGTCATTGACAATATTAATCTCCTTAACCCGAATCTGACCGTGGCGCAAAGGGATTTCCTCTTTGAAAACCGAGGGGATGGAACCTTTGCGGATGTCTCCTCTCAGTCAGGAGAATACTTCTCCATCGAGAAAGTTGGGCGTGGGACTGCATTCGGCGACTATGACAACGATGGCGATGTGGATCTCTTCGTCACCAATTCCAATGATACCCCGAACCTCCTCCGAAACGATGGGGGGAACCAGAACAACTGGCTCATGATCAAGACCTTGGGTAGACAGAGCAACCGGGATGGGATCGGGACTCGAATCAGCGTGGTTTCAGGAGATCTGATCCAGATGGACGAGGTGAAGAGCGGTTCCAGTTATCTATGCCAGAACGATCTTCGGGTCCATTTTGGTCTGGGGAAGCGGAGGCAGGTGGATCGGGTGGAGATCCG
>JADFOU010000041.1 GCA_022562655.1 candidate division TA06 bacterium | reverse complement strand
TCCATTGAGACTTGCAGTAGCCTTCCCCTCTACCTGGAATTCGACAGGAATTTCCACACCTACGGGGAGATCAGGAAAGTCGTTGGAGGTGATGGTGTAGGGAACGAGATAGGAAAATTCCATATCGGCGTTCCCGAGGCCCAAGAGATTGAGATCGAAGAGATCTTTTCCAAGATCTCCTCCACCCAAGACAATCCTGCCAGGCTTTGAAGGGCGAATGCCTGCTAGGAGATATCCAAACCCTCCTGTCTGATGAACCTCCATCGAGACGGGCAGATTCACAGTTCCGATCTCACTCCCTCCATTAAAACTAAATTTCTGAAAGTTTTTCCAACTCTTCTGCTGAACATAGGCTATGGCGACCTCACCATTTTTGATCTCCGACAGAGCAGCAGGGTTGATCATTGCTCCGCGTACCCCTTTCGCCCATGCCACGTGTCCCCCTTCCAGAGAGAGCTGCCCGAGGTTCAAGGAAGGGGAGTTGAAGGTAAGTTCTCCATTAAAGATTCCGTCAATAAAGATCCCCTCTTCTCCATACAAGGAGGAGAAGGGAGGAAGGAGTAGGAAAGAGGCAACCGCCGTGACAGTGGCAATCTTAGTTGCCGCATGAAACGGGAGCCTGCCTACCTCTGGGATCAAAACGATTCGTTTCATTTTCTACCTTTCCTTTTGAAGATAACCACCTGCCTGGGCCGGTGCAGGTGTTTATCTCCTCACTGAGGTGATTCCGGCGGCCCAGCCCGATTGCTCGGGATTTGCCCTTTCGTATCAGCTGTTTGCTCGTTGCTAAGAATCCGCCTCAAGCGGACTCCACTCTTGTAGTATCGCAAGAACCATGCCATATAACGGATAAGAAGATTAAGGTAAAGTAAACTATTGGCTTATCCCCTATTGGCCGTTTACATCCGATGACGAAAAAAAGGATATACAATCTCATTTTGCAAAAGATAGATTGCTTTTTGCAATAAAATGGATAGCAACGAAATGGATCAACGGGGGAAATGCACCGCAGAGACGCAGAGGACGCAAAGTTTGACAATGAACCTAAATTTACAATGAATCCCCAGCTTTTTCTTGCGGTCTCTGCGCCTTTGCGGAGAGACTTGAAGAGGATAAAATTGATCCTAAAATCTTATTGACTTTTCTCCAGGATAGATTAAAATAGTAATGGATGTAAGGAAAGATGGAGAAAAAGGTTATTCGAATCATCGACGCAAATGGGAATCGGGCAAGAGAAGGTCTTCGAGTCTGTGAAGATGTTGCAAGGTTTGTTCTGGAAGAGGAATCCCTTGCCAGAGAATTGAAAGAAACACGCCACAGGATTGGAGAGGTAATCTCCGCCCTTCCCATCCCTGAAAAAGACCTCCTCTCCTCCAGGGAGAGCGAACAGGATTTCGGACAAAAGGAGTCCTATGAGTCCAACTCGCGTCCCCATCTTCTTGGAGGCATCGTCCTCTCGAATCTTCGGAGGAGCCAGGAAGCCTGTCGAGTCCTGGAAGAAATAACCTTACTTCTGGATAACCATGCTTCTAAAAAGTTCAAGAAATCTCGATTTGACCTTTATCATTTCGAGAGGAGAATGATGGAGATGTTAACGGGAAATCTCTGCGACAGAAGCTCAACTCTTCTCTCTTCCCTCTGTCTCATCGCGATCACAGACATCACCTATGCCAAAGGACGGAGCCAAGAAGAGATGATGGGAGCCGCTATCGCGGGAGGGGCGACCATGGTTCAACTTCGGGATGAAAAGAGTACTACACGAGAAGTGATTGAACTTGCCCATCGCCTCAAATTGATCTCCCGAGGTTTTCAAATCCCCGTCATAATCAATGACCGAGTGGATGTCGCCCTTGCGGTCGAGGCAGATGGGGTTCATCTGGGGGAGGGAGATATGGATCCGGAGACCGCCCGGAGGCTTTTAGGAAAAAATCGAACTTTGGGTATTTCCGTCCGTTCTGTCCGGCAGGCAAAAGAGGCTGAGGAGCGAGGAGCGAACTATATCGCCGTTGGATCCATCTTCCCCTCCAGAACCAAAAATGAGGCGAAAGTGGTAGGACTCTCTACCCTCCAATCGGTGAAAAGGGCTGTCCACATTCCTGTGGTTGCCATTGGGGGCATCAATCTGAAAAACCTTCCCCAAGTTCTGGAGAAAGGGGCAGAGGGAGTTGCTATCATTCAGAGTCTTTTAGAAACTGACAATATTGAAGAGAGAGCAAGAAAATTCAAATCCATAATTTGCAACCACAAAATTAGCACAGAGAAGAAAAACTTGTGAAAATTATTTATTTAATAACGAGAAGTTATAAATTCATGCTTGCTTTTCCAATATCTAAAAACTACTCTCCAATCTTGTGGAAATCTGTGAAATCTCGTGGTTTAGGATTTGCTTCTTGTGAGGGCGATTAGCTCAGCCTGGTTAGAGCGCTTGCTTGACATGCAAGAGGTCACTGGTTCAAGTCCAGTATCGCCCACCAGGCTACAAATACTGTTACTGGTTAAATTGTTAAATGGGTAAACCTGTCCTGACGACAGGTCAGGATTTAACAAATCATCGAATCGATGAACTCCCTTGTCCGCCTAAGGCGGACCAAACCCCTTCACCCGATTGGGCAAGTAGGAAAATTACCATTTAACCGAGTTATGAAAAAGATTACGGTCACTCTGCCTGGGGGAGAGAAGCGGAGTTATCCAGCCGGAGTGAAAATCTGCAAAATCCTTCAAGATCTTGAAGGGGAGTGGGTGGAAAAGGTCCTCGTCGCTAAAACAGACGGACATCTTGTGGATCTCTCCTATCCTCTCCAGGAGGACTCCAATCTCTCCTTCTTCACCTTCGAGGATGAGGAGGGCAAGGAGGTCTATCGCCATTCCACTGCCCATCTCATGGCACAATCTGTCCAGCAACTCTTTCCGGAAGCAAAAATCACCATCGGTCCTCCCATCGAGAATGGATTCTATTACGACTTCTACCTCTCTACCCCCTTCACCCCAGAAGACCTATCCAAGATTGAAGAGAGGATGCAGGAAAATGCGAGAAAGAATCTACCCATTATCCGACAGGAGATGAGCAAGGAAACGGCAAAGGAGTACTTCAAAAAGAGAGAAGAACGCTACAAATTAGAAATCCTGGAGGAGATTGAAGAGGAGCAGGTCTCCTTATACAGCCAGGGCGAATTTACAGACCTCTGTCGAGGTCCCCATCTTCCTTCCACCGGTCGAATCAAGACCTTCAAACTTCTCTCCGTCGCAGGCGCCTACTGGAGGGGGGATGAGCGGAGGGAGATGCTTCAGAGGATCTACGGAACCTCCTTTGAAAGAGAAGAAGAACTAAAGATTCATTTAGATCGGCTCGCAGAGGCAAAACGGAGAGATCACAGGATCCTGGGGAAAAAACTCGACCTTTTCAGTATTCATGAGGAGATTGGAGGGGGGTTGATCCATTGGCACCCCAAGGGGGCAATGATCCGTCAAAGGATCGAAGACTTCTGGCGGAAGGAGCATCTCAATAGGGGGTATCAGCTAGTCTTCACCCCTCATATTGCCAGTGAAGAGGTTTACCGAATCAGCGGTCACCTGGAGAACTACTCAGACTTAATGTATTCTTCTATGGAGGTGGAAGATCGTCCCTTTCGGGTCAAACCCATGAACTGTCCCGGGCATATCATGATCTACAAATCTCATCTCCACTCCTATCGGGAACTCCCCATCCGGTATGCGGAACTGGGGACTGTATACCGTTTTGAACGGTCCGGTGTCCTCCATGGCCTTTTTCGGGTTCGGGGTTTCACCATTGATGATGCCCACATCTTCTGCCAACCCCAGAAGGTCGAAGAGGAGGTGATCTCTGTGATCAACTTTTCCTTGGAATTCCTTAAGGCCTTTGGATTCACCGAATTTGCTGTCTATATCGCCACCCGCCCAGAGAAGTGTGTGGGAAGAGAAGAGGATTGGGTAAGGGCCACGAAAGCTTTGGAAGAGGCGGCAAAAAAGGCAGGTCTTCCCTATAAGATCGATGAAGGGGGAGGTGCCTTTTACGGACCCAAAATTGACCTCAAGATCATGGACAGCCTCGGGCGATCCTGGCAGTGCACCACCATTCAATTCGACTTTAACCTTCCCGAGAGGTTTGATATCTCCTTTATAAATGATGAAGGAAAGGCGGAAAGATCCTACTTGATACACAGGGCGATTCTCGGTTCCCTTGAGCGCTTCTTTGGTATCCTCATCGAGCACTATGGGGGAGCCTTCCCCCTCTGGCTGGCTCCCGTTCATGTAAGGGTAATGACAGTCACTCAGGAAGGAGACAAATTCGCCCAAGAAATCTATGAAAGGCTTCATCACGAAGGGATACAGGTAAATCTTGACCTCCGAAATGAAAAGATCGGATTCAAGATCCGCGAAGCAGAGGAAGAGAAAATCCCCTATATGATTGTAATTGGGAAGAAGGAAGCGAAGGAGAAAACCCTCTCCGTCCGAGCAAGAAGAAAGGGTGACCTCGGAAAAAGAAGTCTGGACGAGTTTCTAATACAGATCCAGGCAGAGATCGCTCAAAAGTCGGTGATAGATTAAATGCTTAAGCAGAAAAACTTTACCATTAACCATTTAACTATTTAATCCGATTCCACTCAGCAAAGCAGTCCGAAAGGTTTCAAAAAGAACCCGGATAAACAATCAGATTCGCGTCCGGGAGGTGAGAGTTGTCCTCGCCGACGGGGAGCAGCTGGGAGTCATGCTGACCAAAGAGGCTATCGCATTGGCGAGGGAAAAAGGACTCGACCTTGTAGAGATCTCCCCAACGGCAGTCCCACCTGTCTGCAAGGTGATGGATTATGGAAAATTTAAATATGAGGAGTCGAAGAAGCAACGGCAGGCTCGGAAGAAACTCCACACAAGTCACCTAAAGGAGATCACCTTCCGCCCCAAGATTGAAGAACACGACTATCAAGTGAAACTTCGTCATGCCCGAGAGTTTCTAGAATCTAGAAGCAAACTGAGAGCAACTATGCGGTATCGAGGTCGGGAGTTGGCACATATCGAGCTAGGGGAGAAGATCATTAATCGATTCATCAAAGATCTGTCCGATTTGTCATCTGTTGAACAGCATCCAAAAAGGGAAGGGAGACGAATTGTTTTTCTTCTTTCACCGAAAAGTAAAAAGAAAGGCGATGCCAAAAATTAAAACCAATCGTTCCGCTGCGAAGCGGTTCAGAAAGACGGCTTCCGGAAAGTTTAAGAGGAAGCAGGCGAGTCATAGTCATCTTCAGACCAAGAAGACAAAGAAGCGAAAGCGGAACCTCCGAAAAGGGGCATTGGTTAGTTCGGCAGATAAGAAGAATGTGCAGCGACTCCTACCCTATCTTTAAATCTGTTAAATAGTAAATGGTTAAATAGAATCATTTAACTATTTCAAGAAAGCATTTTATATTAAAAACAGCATTTTAATTATCTCATTGCTGGTTTGAACATTGTATTCATTTAACCATTTAATCAACAAAAAAAGATGCCAAGAGTGAAAGGGAGCCCTGCGACCCGAGCTCGTAGAAAGAAATGGATCAAAGCCGCAAAAGGCCAATACGGTGCGAAGAGCAAACTCTACAAAAATGCCCGTGAGAGTGTGATGAAGGGTCTGACCTATGCATATCGGGATCGAAAAAGAAGAAAACGAGATTTTCGTAGGCTCTGGATTATCCGGATTAACGCCGCCTGCCGACTCGAAGGTCTCACCTATCGCATATTTATCCACGGTTTAAAGACGAACAATATTAACGTGGATCGGAAGATCTTAGCAGACTTAGCGGTAAGAGAACCAAAAGCCTTTTCAGAACTGGTGAGAACCGCACAATCGGATTGATTCAATCCACTGAATCTCACCGCAGACACCAGCCGAGCCCGACCACCCCGCCTGACCCAACGGCCCTTCGGGAGATCGCAGAGAAAGATTTGACAGTGAAAAACCGGTAGCCGCCCGATTTGGGCGACTCCTTTCTTTGCAGGTTTAATATAATGAAGGAAAGGTTAAATGAGATTGAAAAAGAGGCCCTCAAGGAGATTGAGGAGACTCAAGACAGGAAGTCTCTCGAATCCCTTCGAATCCGCTATTTAGGCAGAAAGGGACTCCTTACCCAGATTCTTCGAGGCCTAAAAGACCTCCCGGAGGAGGAAAGACCCTCAATCGGTCAGAAGGCGAATCAATTGAAAACTCGCCTCTCCTCCTTCCTTCAGAAGAGATTGGATGAGATTCAGAAGAGAGAAGAGGTGAGTGTTGGAGAAGAATTATTCGATGTTACCCTTCCAGGAAAACAATTTCCCGTAGGCTATAAACATCCTCTCACTCAGGTGGAAGAGGAGATTGTTGAGATCTTTAGAGGAATGGGGTTTCAGGTAGAGGAGGGGCCGGAAATCGAGACAGAGTATTATAACTTTGAGGCTCTGAATACCCCAAAAGACCATCCTGCTCGGGATCTCCAGGACACCTTCTACCTCGATCTTCCTCCGGATGAGAAAGGAGAGTATCTCCTCCGAACCCATACCTCTCCTGTTCAGATCCGAGTGATGGAGCGTCAAAAGCCTCCCCTCCGCATCATTGCTCCCGGGAGTTGCTATCGAGCGGATGCCTTCGACGCCTCCCATTCACCCTACTTCTCTCAAGTAGAGGGGCTCTATGTGGATGAAGGGGTTACTTTCGGGGAGTTAAAAGGGACCCTGGAGGTCTTTGCCCAGGAGATGTTCGGACGGGGAGTAAAAGTGAGGTTCACCCCCCACTACTTCCCATTCACGGAACCCAGTGCAGAACTCGCCATATCCTGCGTCATTTGTCAAGGTCAGGGTTGCAGAACCTGCGGGGGTGCTGGATGGCTGGAACTTTTGGGCTGTGGAATGGTCCATCCTGCGGTCTTTGAAAAAGTGGGCTATGATCCTGAGAAATACACCGGCTATGCTTTTGGGATGGGGATCGAACGGATCGCCATGATCAAATATCGGATCAATGACATTCGCCTCTTCTATGAAAACGACATGAGGTTCTTAGAACAGTTCTGAGCACCAATTCTTGTAGGGGCGGGGTTGACCCGCCCTTTGTTTTTTCCAGGCATGTAGACTACGATTGCATCACTGCCCATAGACCAGAAGGATCTTTTTATCCAATTTTTTTGTATTCGGCTCAAGAAATGAGAATTGCTCCTTCTGAATTTTCAATCGCTTTTCTTGGCCTTGCTCCCGTGTCCTCAACCTCACTATTCCCCTAACAGAATTGGCTCTTGAGGATGTTGTGAAGCCTGGCATAGTAAAAGATAAAATTGATGTAACCTAAAAAAATGCTGTCGTGGAACCCTATGATTTTGCTCTAAGGCCTGGATATGAGTTCCGAACGACATTACAATCTAACCCATTTGAACATATACTGAATTAATAAAAATCACTTATTGGGAAAAATTTTCAAATGTAGCAAAATATGAACAAAAAATCTTTATTGCCGTTAATTTTTATTTTGCTGATCTTGATTAGTATCAACTTAGCTGAACCTCATGATAATAGTAATAGTGGATGGGGAATTGGCATAATAAGTCGTATTCACGGTAATAGATCTCTAACTACTAATTTTCCAGATACTTTAATACCCGTTTTTGGCTTTCCAAAAGGAAATCAAATAGGTTTCATCGGTAAAGACACATCGGACCCCTATTCGAATCCATTACTTTTTCTAGTTATTTCAGCCAATCAACGAAAAATGACGGTTTCATGGGTTGATTTAAAAGAAATAAACTATGAGGGAAGTTGCTTGAAGTATTATGAGCAAATAGATGATTATGTCAATGTTCTCTATCATACACTCAAAAGGGGTGTGTGGATAAAAATATCTGATTTGAGAGATAATGGGTATTATCCACAAGATTGGATGAATTTCTTATTAGATCAGAGAAGGGCATACTTTCCAAATGTAGAAGGGGGTTTAAATTTGAGGAAAAATCCAAATATAAAAGACAAACCGATAATTGTCCTACACAGGGTTCCAGGTTGGATCTTATTAACAGGGAAAGTAGAAGGTCTTTGGGCTGAAGTTGAATTTGTACAATATGCTAGCGGTGATCCATTTGCTTTAAATAGTAAAATAGCAAACAAATGGAAAGGCTGGATTAAGGCTATTGATGATAAGGGATTTCCAAATATTTGGTTTTATACAAGAGATTGATATTTTTCATGTTTCACTTTAATATGTTCCTCACACAACCTCCCCCCCAACTGTGCCTTCAAGACCTCCCTCTGCCAGTGAGAGTTATACAGGGAACAGTCAGGATTTTTACAGAAGGAGACCTCCCCTAACTGAATTCCATAAAAGATTGCCTGCCAGAGATACCCCTTCAAAACTTCAGTCAATCTCGAATCGTCAACCTCCAGATGATTTGGGTTCTCTTTCAGCCATTGCTCTCCTAAAGCCGGTTCTACGGATTTCAAGAGATAGTATTCCCGCTCCTTCGCCGGTGCCTCTACGAGTCCCGTTGTGGAAATGATGGACGGGAAGCCTAAAAGAATTGTCCGAAGGTGCCATCGGTCCTCCCCCCAGGTCGCCAACCTCTGATTGGAGAAGATGATGTGGAGAAACCCGACAGGTAGAGATTTCTTCCTCACCCATATCTCCCTGAGTAGTGATTGGAAGTGAAAACCGCTGTAAACCGGACCCACCTTACGGTCTTCTCTTCTCAAATTCCTCCATTCATAGTCCACCTCTACCTGGAAAGGCTCGGGATTCAGGCCCACTTCAGGCGGATCCGTCAGTCCCATCACGCGGATACGGGCAATCTTTTTGGCGAGGTCTTCCATCTCCTTCTCATCCACAGGCAGGGATGCCTGTGCTGCTATTAAAGAGAGAAAGAGGTCCTCTCTAAGAGAAACCGAAAACCCCTCCTCCGAGAGGAAAGTCATCAACTTTTCCCATTCCACTCGTGAGGAGGGGTCCTTGTAAAGGACGACTCTCATGGCTAACTGGTTAAATTATTAAATAATATCAAATCCCATTTAACCACTCACCATTTAACTGTTTAACAGATTTTACGCTGCTGCAGCCAGCCGCTTCTCCTGGATCACCTGAGCGGCTCGCCTGCCGGAGAGGAGCATAGCACCGAAGGTGGGACCCATTCGGGGGAGTCCAATAGTCTCAGCCACAGACATCCCCGCTACGATGAGCCCCGGATAGATCTCACCGGTGTGTTCCACAACAGCATCCTCTGACTTTTCCACCCACATTCCGCCCAGATTCTTCACCGAAATAAGCTCTCTTTCAGCCAGCTTCCTTGCAATACAGGCCTCATGGCCTGTAGCATCAATCACAACCTTGGATTCAAAGGCAACAGGGTCCACACAGGTGATTTCCCGGGGCAGAGCCCTTACGGGAGCCCAGTTCACCACCACCCCGGCTACCCGTCCTTCCCGCATCACCACGTCTTCAACAAGACTCAATTGAAGAAACTTCACCCCGGCATCACAGGCAGAGGCGATCAACTTTGAGACCGCATGGGGACCGTCTGCTACATAGAGTCCCTTCCGATACTCCTCATAAGGAACGCCAATCTCGTCCAAAACTTCTTGGGCAGGAGCTCGAAAAGTCACCTTGTTCATGAAGTAGCCGCCGATCCAGAAACCTCCTCCAAGATAGTTATTTCTCTCAATGATGAGGGCTTTAATCCCGTTTTTCGCCAAATCCCTTCCGGCCATGAGTCCGGCGGGACCAGCCCCCACCACGACTACATCTGAATCCACGGACTCATAGAGCTCTTTAGAAAAACTTTCTAATATCGCCCGAGTCACATCCTTTTCACCAATCTTGGCAAACTTCATTCTTCACACCCCTCTTGTTTGAAACTTGATGAACAGTTAAATCCTGACCCTGAAACAAGCCTGTCCTGGCGACAGGCCAGGGTTCAGGGACAGGTTGAACCATTTAACGACTCACTATTTAACCGCCTTTCCTTTAATTTATCAGAAAAATCCTTGGATGTCAAGCCGTATTACCAATGTTGACAAGCGAGGACGCTTGTCCTACTCCTGTTACTGCTTCCTGCGCTCCGTCGCAGACCTTCCTTCGCCCGCCGAAACGTGCTACGTGAAGGCGGGAGCTTTGGAGCGTAGGCGACCACTGCTACTGCCACCTGCAACTGCAACTATCCTCCCCGCCTCCTCCCTCGCCCACTTATCCGCTTGGAGGATCTCCTCTAAGGAAGGATGGTCTGCCTTAGGCGGATTGTGATTTTTCATCACATTTTTTAATATACTCGGGATTTCGACAAAAGGAATCTTCCCCAGCAAAAACCCATCCACCACAACTTCATCCGCTGCACTCAGAACAGCAGGGAGGGTCCCTCCTTTCTTCAGAGCATTATAAGCCAGTTGGAGACAGGGAAATTTCTTGAAATCAGGAGGGTAAAATTTGAGTTCCTTCACTTTTGCGAGATCGAGAGGTCTTACTAAAGAATTTAGTCTTTGGGGATAGGTGAGGGCGTATTGAATGGGAAGTCTCATATCCGGAACCCCCATCTGTGCCAGGAGGGAGCCATCCTGAAATTCTACCAAGGAGTGGACAATGGAATGGGGATGGATAAGAATCTGGATCTGGGAAGGGGAGAGATGAAAAAACCAGAGGGCCTCAATCACTTCAAACCCCTTATTCATCAAGGTAGCTGAATCGATGGTGATCTTCTTTCCCATCTTCCAGGTGGGGTGACGAAGGGCCTCTTGAATCGTTACATTCTTTAAAGACTTTCTCTTCAAAAAAGGACCTCCCGAGGCAGTCAGGAGGATCCGTTTTATTTCTACGTGATTCGGGATTCGGGAGGGCGCCTTTTCCTTCTGCCCGTATTCGTGTCTCGCAGATAGGCATTGAAAAATGGCACTGGGTTCTGAATCAACAGGAATCAGTTCGGCTCCAGATCGTTCCACCTCCTCCATCACTACTTCCCCAAAGGCGACAATCGTCTCTTTATTCGCGAGGGCAACCCTTTTCTTACACCGAATTGCCTCCAGGGTAGGGAAGATACCCATGGATCCCACAAGACCATTCACCACGATTTCCACTTCAGAATGTCCTGCGATTTCCACAAGTCCTTCGATCCCTTCCAATATTTTGATCCCTGAGGGCAACTTATCTTTCAGTTTTCGGGCAAGGGTGGAATTTCCCACGGCCACTATCTCGGGACGATATCTCAAAATCTGATTTTTCAATCTCCGGAGATTCTTGCCTCCAGTAAGGGCGAAGACTCGAAAATC
>JADFOU010000379.1 GCA_022562655.1 candidate division TA06 bacterium | reverse complement strand
AATCTCTTGCGGCTATGGACGGGGATTTGGAGGTCAGTTTCCAAGACGGTCGGGTTCTCCGGGTCGATTCTCTGCCTGCTGCCACGGGGTTCCGGCCCGATCTCAAGATGCTTCGCGAGTTGCGCCTGGAGCTGGATCCCGCAGTAGAAGCGCCTGTTCGGCTGGCTCCGCTGATCGACCCCGCAGTACACTCCTGCGGCACTGTTCGGGCCCATGGAGCCGAAGAGTTAGCACATCCCGAGGCGAACTTCTTCACCGTCGGCATGAAATCCTACGGCCGAGCACCGACCTTCCTGATGGCAACCGGCTACGAGCAGGTCCGGTCAGTGGCAGCTCATCTGGCCGGGGCCGATGCCAGCCCACGCGATCTCAACAAAGTTATCCACAACCCCGTCAAAAAAATATTCAAAAGCGCAATGGGGAGGAGAACCTTCCAGCCGAACTGCATCAACTGATCGAAACGGAGCCTCGGAACGGTCCAACGAACCAAGATGAAGAAAAAGATAATGATGGAGGTCTTCACCAAGAAAGACCCCACTCCGGCTAAACTGAGGGCGAGGGAAGGGGATTCGTTTACCGCCACACCAGGGATCTGCCACCCTCCAAAATAGAGGGTAGCCATCACTGCTGAAGAAGTAATCAAATGGGCGAATTCCGCCAACTGGAAACTTCCGAACTTAATGGACCCGTATTCTGTATGATAGCCTGCGACCAATTCAGCATCCGCCTCTGGCAGGTCAAAAGGCATTCGGGCGGTCTCAGCGAAAGTGGCGATGAGGAAGATGGGGAAGCCGAGGGGCTGACGAAAGATTCCCCAATTCAAGAAAGAGTCCTGGAGTTGGACAATTTCAGAGAGGCGGAGGGTCTCGTAAGTCATCACGATGCCGATCACTGCAAGGATGAAGGAGACCTCGTAGCTGATGATCTGGGAGGAGGCACGGATTCCTCCAAGGAGAGAATATTTGTTGTTGGATGCCCATCCCCCAATGATCGCCCCGTAGACCCCTACAGAAGCGACGGCTAAGAGATAGATAATGCCCACATCAATATCCGCAATCTGGAGGGGAATTCTTCTTCCATAGAGAATGAGTTCATTTCCGAAGGGAACGATGGCAATGAGCATGAGGGCGGGGGTTAGGGCGAGAATGGGAGCGATAACGAAGAGGCCCACATCCACATGGGTGGGGATGACATCCTCCTTGAAGAGGAACTTGATCCCATCCGCAACGGGCTGGAGGAGGCCATAGCGACCTGCCCGGTTGGGGCCAATCCTCCCCTGGATATAAGCGGAGAACTTCCGTTCTGCCAGGGTGAGATACAAAATCCCGATCATCAGCCCTCCAAAGACAAGGAGGACTTTGACAATTGTGATCGTTACGGGAGAAAGAAGAATCTCTATGAGGTTGAATTCCATACCGATTCTAATCCTCTTCTAAATGGATCAATCCTCCATTTTCTAATTTCCATTTCTCCTACAATTGTGCTTGGCTGTTGGGCAACGGAGATCCCTGGCCTCCGCCAGGACAGGCTTCGATTCTATTTTCCAATCTCTAATAACCAGTTTCTAATTTTCTATTTCCATTCAAGTCCCCCCTTCTTCCAGATATAGACAAGACCAATGGCAAGAATGAATAGGAATATCATCATCTCAACGAATCCGAAAAGTCCCAATTTCCTGAAGGAAATTGCCCATGGGAAGAGGAAGATCACCTCAACATCAAAGATGAGGAAGAAGAGGGCAACGGTAAAGAATTTGGGATGGAAGCGGAGGCGGGCATCTCCGAAATACCTCACTCCGCTCTCATATGTGTCCAGTTTCTCTTTGGAGGGTTTCCGGGGACCGATGAGATGGGTAATGATGATGGAGGAGACGGCAAATCCACCGACGACGATTAGGTGGATGAGAAGGGGGATGTAACTATTTTGCATGAAATCAGAATATCGATACTGGATTCTGGATTCTGGAAACTGGAGAACAGAAATAGAATGTAGAGCCAATAAAATATTTTAAGCGCATCTTCCTATATTCAACTCTCAACGACCAATTTCTAATTTTCCAATAACGATTTATTAGATCCCCAACTTCGTTCCGAAATTCACAAACTTTGGCAAAAAAACAACCTTTATCTTATCGAACCCTATTTACTCAATCTTCTGAAGTCAGACCTCTCCCTTGAAGTAAGGTTCAGAAAAAGTCTGCCTCGTACAGCAAGAGTTCTATCAAACTCACCCGGAGGAAATTAGCCATCAAGAACCTTTC
>JADFOU010000378.1 GCA_022562655.1 candidate division TA06 bacterium | reverse complement strand
AATCCGGGAGAGGAGGAACGATGGTGATTGGAGGACCTTAGAGATAAGGCGGGATATATTGGAATGTAGCGATCAGTGTATCCTCCTCCGCTATTCCAGTCCTCCTTGCGATGACGGTGATCGTATATTCCCCGGGTTCCGCAAGGGGAGGATTCGTGAGACGATAGATCAGCGTGTTGCCGATCAGGGTGTCACTTCCATCCACCACCGATCCGGCAGAGTCAGTCAGGGTGATTGTAGAAGTATTGTCGCTAAAGCTGAGAAGAGCAAAAACAGAGTCGAGGGGTGTGGTAACGGTCGCCCCACTATCTGGAGTCGTGGAGACGACTTGAGGAATCGCTTGCAAACCCAAGAATATGTAGAAAGCAGAGGTATCATAAGCCACATTTCCTGCAAAATCCTGGAGTTTAACAGTGATCTGATAGAGACCATCCTCGCCATAGAGATCGGGAGTAAAGATCAGGGTGGAAACACCATCGTTGGAAGAATTGCCTATCATGGGACCAGAGGGGCCGATCAGCCCAATCGTCGAGTTTGAGAAATCGATTCCCGATCCGGCAGAAGATAAGAGCCGAGGATCGTGTGGCTGGAATCCCTTGCTTCCCCAATCCGCAATCCTGAGACCCCTTAAACCAATGGTTCCTCCCTTCCCGGTGGTTAAAATAAGTGGATCTCCCACCATCGCGGTGACGGAATCTGGAGGAAATGGAGAAACGTCGAGGGTGTCGATGGTATCTCCTGTAACTGGATACCAGTCTAAAACCACCGGGGATTTCGTATCATAGAGGAAGGTAGACTGAGCCGGATTCCCGGGTGGGACGAGGGTGTCATTCGAGTAAGGCAGGGCAGTAATGGTAAAAGTACCATCCAGACTCCCATCTTGAGCCAGAGTATCTACAAAGAGGGTGAGGGTATCCCCACTCCAGGAGCGGACACCCGAAATGGGATTTCCCATTGGATCATCCAAAGTCAGGGTAGATAGAACGGTGTCAACGCCTGACCCGCTATTGTCAAGGAAGACCGCATAAATTCTGTCAAGGAAATTGAGGGTATCTTGAGAGGGGAAGAGAGTAATCACCTCGGGAAGTTGAGCGCCCCCCTCGAAGGAGATCGTCTTATCCCGAGTATTCCCAGCCCGGTCCTCGAGATGGATGTTCATCGTGTACGTACCGTTGGGGAGTTCCACGCCGGGGTTGAAGCGCCAGATGAGAACCCCCATCGAATCCCCATTGTTTACATAGAAATAATTCCCAGGGATGCCCCCATCGGGGCCTTCAAGGAAGAAGGAAGACGCCACAAAGTCAATTCCGGAGACAGGACTCACACCGGGGAAGATGTCACTCACATAGGCGTAGACACTATCCCGCAGGATGATACCCGTCGCTCCTGAATCAGGAACAGTGGAGTCTACGTCCGGCGAACGGGTATCGTAGACGAAGACGGTGGTCTCGGGATTTGTGGGGGCGAGGGGCTGTCCGATTTTGTCCTCCCCCCAGATCATGAGCCTATAGAGTCCATCGTCCGTCCCATTATCTCGGAGGGGGATCTCGAGGGTGAAGGTGAGGGTGGAGTCTCCGTCATTCGAAAGGGTTCCAGGAAGGGCTA
This sequence comes from candidate division TA06 bacterium, assembly GCA_022562655.1. Taxonomy (GTDB): domain Bacteria; phylum Hydrothermota; class DG-26; order E44-bin18; family JADFOU01; genus JADFOU01. Next base: position 662 of record JADFOU010000378.1, on the reverse strand, counting down.
CGGGCCAGGGTGGGTGGAAGAGAGTGAGATAGGTTACTGTGGTATCGAAGTTGATTCCACTTCCCGAATTATCCTTCAGGATCGCCTGGACGGAAGAGACCGTTTGATTCACGAACTCCCCGTCCGTTGGTGTCGTCCTATTCGTTCGAAAGGATGGGCTTTCCCGAGGAAGCCGTGGGCAGGTGGTTGGTGATCATGTTCATCGCATGCATCCTTTTTCGCTTCGGCGCTTAAACGTTCAAAAGCAGATGTTGACGTTCCCATGGCGATATTTCGCGCTGGAATTCCTCAAGTTCAGCACGCTTGATCGCCGCAAAGAGCTGGCAAAACTCCTCTCCCAGGACATCGCGCAATGGATTACTCTCTTCAAATCCGTCAAGTGCTTCTTCAAGATTTCGCGGCAAGATTTCGCCTTGGTGATACACCTCGCCCTTCGCTTCTGGACTTGGCTCAATCTTGTTGACCATGCCAAGGTAGCCGCAGCCAAGGCTGGCGGCGATGGCAAGATATGGGTTGCAGTCAATCCCGATCACGCGGTTCTCGACCCGGCGCGCCTCGGGCGTTGCATTTGGAATTCGCAGGCCGGTCGTGCGATTGTCGGCGGCCCATTCCAGATGTACCGGCGCACTTTTTCCGTACGTATACCTGCGGTATGAATTCAC
>JADFOU010000377.1 GCA_022562655.1 candidate division TA06 bacterium | reverse complement strand
ATGGTCTTGGTCGGAGTGCATCCCACATTGACACACGTCCCCCCGATATGTTCCCTCTCAATCAAGAGGGACTTCCATCCTGCCCGAGCCAACGTGGTGGAAAGAGGACCTCCGCCCTGGCCCGAGCCGATCACTATGGCGTCATAATGTTTTGTCTTTGCCATGAATGAATCCCTTTTTAAATGGTTTCATACTTATTTGTTCTCGCAAAGGCGCTAAGGACCCTGGAACGCAGATAACACTGATTACACGGATGTCCGCGGATTAGAATTTTAGGGGTAAAAAAAATGGAAAAAATTCTCATCTGTGTGGATCGGTGTCATCCGTGTAATCCGTGTTCTATCTGGGGTTGGGTAGACACACGGATCTACCCCTACAATATCATCGACAGACACGAATGTCTGTCCTACAATTCCTACTTACCATATCTTTTCTCCAACGCCTTCACCTTCTCGAGGCGTCTTTTGTGACGCTCTTCTCCCGAAAACGAGGCTTTGAGGAATTTCTCTACAACTTCCCTTGCAAGTTCCTCGCCAATTACCCTTGCTCCCAGAACGAGGACATTCATATCATCGTGCTCCACACCCTGATGAGCAGAGTAGGCATCGTGGCAGAGGCCCGCCCGGATTCCCGGAAGCTTGTTTACAGCCACGGATGCACCCACGCCACTACCACAGATGAGAATCCCCCGATCCCCCCGACCCTCCAGGATCGCGAGCCCAACCTTTTCTGCGTAATCTGGATAGTCCACTGAATCCGTGTTAATCGTTCCGACATCGATCAGCTCATAATCCAGATTTCCGAGATACTTCGAGAGAATTTCTTTTAGGGAAAATCCCGCATGATCAGCACCGATTACAATACGCATATTTCACCACAAAGGCACAAAGGATAATGGAACGCGGATGACGCAGATCACATGGATAACCATGGATTAGTATTTTAGGGTTTAAAAATGGAAATTTGTATTAGCATTTGGATCTGAGACCCAGAAACGAGTTCAGGGTGACATAATGGAAAAGATACACAATGGAGTTACTATCAAAAAAATGAAAAAATATTCTTATCTGTGTAAATCCGTCTCATCTTCCGCCTTCGGCGGAATCCCGCTTTAGCGGCGACGTGTTATCCGTGTGCTATTTCCTTGGACTCAACCAACTCTCTTGCCATTGCAGCTGCACCAATGGACCCGGCCTGATCTCCGAGCTGCGCCTTCACTATGCAGAGTTTTTCCACGGAAGCCTCCAGTGCCCGTTTCGAAACTACATCACGAACCATCTGAATCAACTCCGGTGTTCCCTCAATGACTCCCCCTCCGAGAATCAATTTATCGGGATTGAAACTGTTGACAATTCCCACGATCCCATTCGCCAGATACTCTCCCGTCTCCTCCATCAAATGTTTCGCAAGGGAATCTCCCGAATGAAATGCCTCGCTTACATGAACCGACGTTATTTTTTCGATTTCTCCTGCAAGGGATGTCAATGCCTTTCCTTTTCCAGTATCACGACTCACCGCTTCCTGTGCACGCTCAGCAATGGCCCATCCCCCGGCATACGCCTCCATACATCCACGGTTGGGACAGGTACAATTTCGTCCGCCTGCAACGATGGTCATGTGTCCCAGTTCACCTGCGGAATTATTTCCACCTTCGAGAAGCCTTCCACCACTTACTATCCCTCCCCCGATACCGGTTCCGACAAAGAGTACCACCAGATCCCTCTCGTTTTTTCCTGCACCGTGCTGCCACTCCCCGAATGCTATCGCGGTGACGTCGTTCGCTACCACAACCGGTAGCCCAAGGGCATGCTCCAACTGAGACCTGAGAGGCACATCCCGCCAGCGGAGATTGGGCGCATTTCGGACAATCCCTGTGGATTTCTCCAGCTGTCCAGCCACACCGACTCCCAAGGCTCTCGCTTGCGATGCATCCTGGTTCAAACACTCTTTCACACAGGTGACGATACTGGCAATGATCTCATCCGCTCCCCGCGCGGGGTCAGTCGCATGACGGTGAGATGCCAGAACGCGGCCCTCACCATCTACTACGCCCGTCTCCACCTTGGTCCCTCCAAGGTCCACACCCAACGTAAGGGGGTCAACTAACTTACTCATCAACTCTTCCTCAATATTTATACCTTTCTCTTTCTTCCCTTGCCTTTGTTTCATGTTCATCCGTATAGAAATAAACGGTAAAGAGATGAAGAAAGCCTGTGTTACCTCTCTTTCGTCAATTCTTCAAGAAGTTGGAGGACTTCTTGGGGCTCCGAGAGGCAG
>JADFOU010000376.1 GCA_022562655.1 candidate division TA06 bacterium | reverse complement strand
TAAACCTATTCCCACTTCTCAAAAAGATCTATGGAAACAGCTGACCCTTTTTGAAGAGAGTGTCCCTGGAGAGATTCGAACTCCCGACACAAGGTTTAGGAAACCTCTGCTCTATCCAAAACTGAGCTACAGGGGCTCAAATTCTCCTTAGAACGACAAAAGCGAAGAGACCTTGTGGCCCTTGAGTTTCTCCCTCCCCTTCAAAAATGTGAGTTCAACGAGAAACACGGTGCCGACCACTTCCCCTCCTAGCGACTTCACAAGCTCTAAGACAGCCGCTGAAGTCCCTCCCGTTGCCAAAAGATCATCGACAACCAGTACCCGCTCCCCTGACCGAATCGCATCTTCATGAAGTTCGAGAGTGTCTTCTCCATACTCGAGGGCATAGGTGATCCGCTTGGTGCGGTAGGGAAGCTTCCCTTTTTTGCGAATCGGAACAAATCCGGCACCCAGTTTGTAGGCGATCGCACCTCCCAAGATAAACCCTCTTGCCTCGACACAGGCCACCAGGTCAATTTTCTTTTCCGAAAACAACTTCGTGATGTTATCGACCGCTTTTTTGAAGGCATCCCGATCACGTAAAAGAGGTGTAATGTCTTTAAACAAAATCCCTTTTTTGGGAAAGTCCGGAATATCCCGAATGAGATGACGGAGATCTTCCATGACTATTCCAGCCCTTTCAGAATCACGTCCTGCGCAACAAGATACGATCGAAGCTTCCGCATCGCCGCATTTTCGATCTGTCTCACCCTCTCCCGTGTAATGCCGAATCGCTTCGCCGTGTCCGAAAGCGTGTGGGTGATGCCATCTTGAAGTCCAAATCGAAGAGAAAGAATCTCCTGCTCCCGTTCACTCATCTTTTCTAAAAGGTCTTTCACCCGCTCCTGGCGCATCACCTTGCTAAACTCATCCACGGGGGAAAGGCTCGCTTCATCCTCGATCAGATCGATAAATTGACCGGTCTCTCCTTCCCCAACAGGGGCATCAAGAGAGGTCGTTTGAGAAATCTGTTCGGTGATCTCTTTGATCTTTTTCATCGGAAGCTTCATCGCCTTGGCAAGTTCATTGGTACGGGGCTTCCGTCCCAACTTCTGGGTGAGCGCTTCCTGCTTCTTTTTCAGCCGGCTCAAGGTTTCGACCATGTAGACAGGAACCCGGATGGTTTTTGCCTGATTGGCAATGGCGCGTGTGATGTATTGTTTCACCCACCAAGCACCATACGTTGAAAAACGGTAACCCTTTCTGGGATCAAACTTCTCAACGGCTTTCATGAGGCCCATATTCCCTTCTTCGATCAGATCCATCATCGGAAGGCCCAAATGGGTATACCGTTTGGCGATATTAATGACGAGCCGAAGGTTCGCCTGGATCATCTCCTTGCGCGCCTTGGCATCTCCTCTTCTGACCAATTTTGAAAGCCGAATCTCTTCTTCAGGCGTCAAAAGAGGAATGTCTTTGATTTCTTTAAGATATTGTCGTATCGGTTCCATGGAAAATAGGGAAAAAGAACACCTTATTTTTTCCTTCGTCTCTTCACTTTTTTCTTTTTTGTTCTGGAGAGTTTTTTCTCGGACTCTTTCAAAGCGGCCTGGGCCGCTGAAAGACGTGCGATCGGAACGCGGTAGGGAGAACAGCTCACATAATTCAAACCGAGGGTGTGGCAAAAATGGACGCTCAAAGGCTCTCCCCCATGTTCTCCGCAAATTCCAACCTTCAGGTTCGCCTTCCCCTGTCGCCCCTTCTCGGTTCCCATGCGGATCAGCTGTCCCACTCCCTCCTGGTCGATGGTCACAAAGGGATCAAATGAGATGATCCCTTCATCGAGATACTTGGGAAGGAATTTCCCCGTGTCGTCCCGGGAAAATCCATAGGTCATTTGGGTCAAGTCATTGGTCCCGAAACTGAAAAAGTCCGCCTCTTTGGCGATGGCATCAGCGGTGAGCGCCGCGCGGGGGATTTCAATCATCGTGCCAATGGAAAAGGGAACACGAATCCCCTGAACCCTGAAAATCTCTTCGGCCACGTCGAGGATAATTCGTTTCTGATGCCGGAATTCCTCGACAGATCCGACGAGGGGAACCATGATTTCGGGATAGGTCCGCACTTTCTCCTTCGCAAGCTCAGAGGCGGCCTCAAGAATCGCCTGCGTCTGCATCCGGGTAATCTCCGGCATGGTAATTCCCAACCGACATCCCCGAAGCCCCAACATCGGATTAAATTCATGGAGCTGCTTCACCCGTTCCGAAAGGGCCTCTTTCTCCCTAAGGAGCTGCGGGTCC
>JADFOU010000375.1 GCA_022562655.1 candidate division TA06 bacterium | reverse complement strand
ACCCAGTTAATACCCTGCTCACTCATGACCTCGAAGTCGACCCAGTTCAGGCCCGCCTCGCTCAGGATCTCTAGGTCTACCCAATTGATACCGGCCTCACTTAGGATCTGAAGATCCGCCCAGTTAATGCCCTCCTCGGTTAAGACCTGGAGCTCATGCCAATTGATACCCTCCTCGGTGAGGACCTCCAGATCAGCCCAGTTAATGCCCTCCTCGGTGAGGACCTCTAAGTCCGCCCAGTTAATGCCCTCCTCGGTGATGACCTGGAGCCCTTGCCAGTTAATACCCTCCTCGGTTAAGACCTCCAGATCGGCCCAGTTAATACCCTCCTCGGTCAGGACTTGGAGATCATTCCAATTGATCCCCTCAAATCGGCTTTTTGATTGATTTGGGCCAGACAACCGAGGAATGCAAAGTTACCAATCTCCAGTGACGGATCCTCCGTTAACGAAGATCGATCGATCCGAGCGAACCCTCCCCATGCCCGGTGATCCAGTAGATGTGAGACCTCATCAACAGTGGGTTCGTCCTGATCCACGGTGCCGAGGATGCCACGAACCTGGATCAGGCCATTCAACCTATCTCATCTTAGAAATCTGCCTCTTGATTCCAGAGGCGATTTTCATCCCGATCTTCGGAACCCTAGCCAACTTCTCTGCAGGCTCGTCAGACAGCGTCTTTAAATCAGTAAAACCAGCACGATAAAGTTCCCTTGCCCTTGACCTTCCTATCATCTCCAATCCAACAAGAGAGAGCAGCTCGACCTTTACGCCAGCCCTAATTCGTATGGATAACCTTGATATCTCAGGTAGAATATCAGGCCTCCTCAAAACCCTCGCCATCTCGCGTAGTGAATAGGTTAACCATGATGCGCTCTCTATAGCCCTATGCAAATCTCCCGGTTCAATTCCGAGATCCCGCAGGATTCGATCTTCGTTCCACTCCTCGACCCAGGCATGGAGAACCCGTACCATTCTAAATCCTTCAAGGAAACCAGAGTATAGATCGTGTCCTTCCAGGTCCGGAACCGTTTGAAGGAACTTGTCCCGGTTTTCCTCAATAAAATCAAGGGTACTTTCCCAATCTTTACCTCGGGGAGAAAACTTCGGAGAAAAATCCGGGGTCGACACTATTAGTTGAAAAACCCCTACATCGTGATCCAAATTGGGTTGCCATTTATTCATCGCCCCACGAAACAGAATACCTGTTTCCGGTGCAATATATAGCGTGGAGATTCTTTTGCCAAACTGAGTGGGCGTCAGCTTTCCATCACGGCTGATAACCAAGTTCTCATCTACCAAATAATCGAGAGCAGAATCCAATCTAGCTCTTACTCTAGTAGCTCCTTTCTGAACAGATAGAAGGGTATTGGTGAAGACTTCCTCGAGGTCCCGCATCATCGCACCAGATTGGCTTGCAATGGTTGCCAATAGATGGAAGCGAAGTGGAGAAATCTCGGCCAACTGTGATTTCAGTGGCTCTGGTTGACCATAGAGATACCTCTCCGCAATTCCGTCCTTTTCGAACTCGTTTCCGGCTACCACTACGGCCTCTCCCAGATCGTCGTACTTCGGTCTCCCTGCCCTCCCACACATCTGCTTGTAATCAAGGACGCTTATTGCATCCTGACCGCCATATTCAGCATTGTAACGGAAAACGCTACTTATCACGACCCTTCGCGCCGGAAGATTCACTCCTGCTGCTAGGGTTGGTGTCGCTGATAGGACCTTTATCGCTCTCGCCCTAAATCCTCTCTCGATTATCTTCCGCTGATTCGCCGAGAGGCCCGCGTGATGAAAGGCGACGCCTTTTGAGATGAGGTCGGCAAGTCGTCGACGTAATTCTGTCTCCTCTCCCTCTTGGTTGACCTGATCGGATAGTTCTCGCAACAGAAGCTGTTCAGCCTTACTGACAACCTGCACAACTTCAGCAGCTTTCTTCGCAAGACTGACCGCTCTTCGCCGGGTTTCCGCGAAAATCAGGGATTGACCACCTTCCTTCAAGGTATCTACGGCAACATCTATCGGAGCTCCTCTGCCTGTTTGTTCGACTAATCTTTCTTTTCCGTCTTTGAAATGGATACGGCCATATGAGTAAATTCCTTCAACAAGCGGTACAGGTCTCCAATCACTCTGGATTAGATTTGCGCCTAGCCATCTCGCCACCTCGTCAGCGTTCGTGATAGTCGCACTGAGTCCTATGATTTGTGCATCTCCCCTAAGTGCTAAGACCTTCGCAAGAATCATCGGTTTTCCGTCAATCGACTTGCATCTGATACTCG
>JADFOU010000374.1 GCA_022562655.1 candidate division TA06 bacterium | reverse complement strand
GTGAGATTTTAAAGACCTACTATGCGCTTGTCGATGGAGAATTGAAAAAGGAAAAAGGTGTGATTGAATTTCCGCTTGAGGAACATCCTAAGCGCAAGGGGACGGTACGTGTTTCAAAGAAACGCGGGAAACCTTCGGTCACACACTATACGCCGATTGAAAGATTTCGTGGATTTACGTTTGTCCGGGTGCATCCGCTTTCGGGACGCACCCACCAGATTCGTGTTCACTTTGCCTCCCTCGGACATTCCCTTGCTGTCGATGCCCTCTATGGAAGGCGGTCTGCCATTTTCCTCTCTGAGTTAAAACCGAATTTTAAAAGGAAAAAAGATGAAGATGAAAAACCGCTCATCTCCCGGCTGACCCTCCATGCCGGAAAACTCTCCTTTAAAAACATGGATGGCCATGAGATTACGCTCGAAGCCCCGCTGCCCAAGGATTTGACGCTGGTCTTAAAGTATCTGAGGAAATTTAGACCTCTGTCCGACTTACCACATAGGGGATTTTTTTAAGAGAGGGCCGGTAGGATTCTTTTGCCTTTCGTAGGCGCTCCAGTCCCGCATCATCCATCCCGCTGATGACAGGAAACGCTTTTTTCTCACGGCAAAATTCCCTGAAAAGATACTGAGCAAGACCCTTTGTCTCTAGATCTGTGATCTCAAGGAGGATGCACCAGGTCTGGTCATTGAGAGCATAGCCAAAGGTATATCCTTTGATGGCCCCGCCGACCTTGACGATCCTTCCTTCGAGGGGGAGGGATGGCTCCTGGAGGAGTGTTTGTCGGTGAACAAACGCCGCATCTTCAAGGAGCGCTTGTTCGTAGGAATCATTCGTCTGCCGCAGTTTCTTTTCCTGCCACATCTTGAAAAGATGAAGACACTCCCAAAAGTCTTTGTGGTGATACGGCCTATAGGTAAACTCATAATGTTTCGTAAAGTGATTGTAAAGCGCACGTTTCGATTTGTAAGTATCTCCACGAAGTTCAGCAAGGTCACTTTGCCGGTAAAGATACTCTGGATTTTTGGGATAGATGGACCCTCCGGGTATTTCAAGAAGGGAGAGATCCTCTTCGGAAAGACCCTCTATTCTTGAGACGGTTCCTTTTGGATTGAGTCGATCCAAAAGATCGAGGCTTTCTTTGATATGGTTGGCCGTGAGTTTCTCTGTGACGGGCGGGATCGGCATAAAAAAATGATTTCCCTGTTCTGCAACGATCAAGAGGACCTCTTTCTCTTTTTTCCAGTAGAAACGGAGGAGATCGGAGAAGATAAAAAGAGAGATGAGCGAGGTGTCTGCAAACAATCTTGGCGAACGGGAGAAGAATGGTTCCAGAATCTCCCGGTCCTTTAAGGTAAGGGGAATCAGTCCCGATGAAGGAGGAGGGCGTTTTCCAAAGAGCGTTTCGTGGAAGAAATTCTCTGTGAGACGTGAAAGGGGATAGAGAGGAAGAATGGTTTCCTCTCCCTTTCCGATGAAACCAGGGCTCCGGCTCATGGTTTCTGTGATCTCCGTCTCCTCAAGGAAACGCCGTACCTCTTCTCCGTAACGGATCAGGGGTTCCTGATTGGCAAGGCCCTGAACAAAAGGGCACTGGGTATCGAGGCCCAAAAGAACCCTTTTCCCTGTTGGACTTAAGATGACCACGAAGGGATAGAGCTGGCAGTCCAGAGGCCGGTCCAGATAGATGGCACATTCATGGGTTACGGGATTAAAGAAAGGGCAGGCACACGCTTGAGGGCTCTCACCAGGGTATGATTTTGCAGCGGGGCGGAAAACGCCGTCTTTTTGCGTCGTTTCCTTGGATGGGGTGTCGACCACAGGATCGAAAAAAGCGCGGTATTCGGGAGAGAGATGGTCCATCTCCTCTTTCATAAAGACGGGAAACATGTCGCTCTCTGGTGACGGGAACCGACAGCAGACCTGGCACTTGAGACAGATCTCACTCGGGATCAATTGTTTTAAAGGATCCATGTTTTTATCCTATCTTATGGACGGACGCTTGACAAGGGTTTCGGGACTGTTATAATGATACTGATTTCAAAAGAGAAGAGATGACATGCGTCGTGTAAAAAGTTTTTTAGAGGGTTTCATATTTTTTTTAGTGGTCCTTGTCGGCTTTTCCGGATGCGGAGAGAATCCAGTGAGCGAGGGGACGCCTGAAGAAGAAGTCCCGCAGACGGTAAATGCCGTTTTGATCGAATCAGAACCCGGTGTGATGGTGGTTTCCAGGGCGCCGGCACCAACCTCTTCACCGTCACCTTCCTCGACGATGGAAAGGCTTACGC
>JADFOU010000373.1 GCA_022562655.1 candidate division TA06 bacterium | reverse complement strand
TATATTGACTATTTTTCGCTACCCAATAATGAACGGTATTACGACTTCGTGTGGGGAGATGTCCATTTCTTCGCGTTGAACAGCAATTCATCTGAACCTGACGGAGCGGATAGTACATCCATTCAAGCGCAGTGGTTACAAAGCGCATTAGCCACATCGACCCGCCAATGGAAGATTGTGTATTTCCATCACGCGGCTTACTCCTCAGGGAGTCATGGAAACAAAGAAAGGATGCAATGGCCATTCCAGAATTGGAATGCTACAGCAGTAATCGCAGGACATGATCATACCTATGAGCGTATCCTCAAAGGCGAATTTCCTTACTTCGTTAATGGACTGGGAGGGAGAAGCAGATACTCATTCGGAAATCCCATTCCTGGAAGCCAAATACGTTACAATGATGACTTTGGGGCAATGCTGGTTGTTGCCTCTGTCGACAGCCTCAATTTCAAATTCATCAACAGAGCAGGCGATCTGATTGACAACTATACAATTCTCTCAGCCGTAAAACCTCCTCCGGAGGACAGTCTTCCAGACGAATTACAGATCTACAGGAATTCCCCTAACCCATTTCGCTCCAGTACAACTCTTCAATTCTTTCTACCACAAAGTGATTATGTTACCTTGAAGATCTATGATTTATTAGGAAGAGAGGTTACAACATTACTTTCGGAACTTCTTGTCGCTGGAATACACAGTGTGCAATGGGAAGCAAGCAGTTTCCCAAGTGGGACTTATTTTTACTACTTACATGCTGGCAGATTTATTGACACCGGCAAAGGTATATTACTACAGTATGAGTAATAAAATCGTGATTCTTCCTGTAATTCACCCCATAGCATATTTCATTAATAACCTTGAGAAAAGTATTGAAGTCTCACTGTAAAAATTTTCCGGCAATCCCTCTTTTTGATATTCTCTCTAGAGATTTTATCAATCTTGCTTACATTTTTCACTAATTTGCCTCGAATTCTTTCCCTCCTTTTAGTCATTCCCACATCATTCACTTTTCTAAATTAAAGAACCACGAAGAGTTTTCCTCCCCAATGGATCTCCACCATTTCAACGATTCCAAGCGGTAAATCTCTGGGATCGTGCGAAGCAGTGTACTTATTTGCTTTACGGTCTCTTGACAGTTGTCGGATTGACTATTGGACAAGAGGAATATCCGAACGATGGAATAGGGTTAAAACCGAAACGCTATATGAGATATAGCAGTGAACCCAATGTTGTCTCGATTCACTTTTCAGGGGAGTGGAATTTTTTGATTGACTGTAGCGGCAAATTGGGATATTATTTCAACGAATTCATTCAAGAAATACAGGACCGTCTGTACCTGTTGGAAACCTGTCGCGGATTTCTGTGATGTATATTCTCCCCTATAAAATATAGTAAATACCCTATTTAAAAATTGAGGAATGTATCGTTTTATCGCCGAAGTGGCGGAACTGGAAGACGCGCTAGGTTCAGGACCTAGTGTCCGCAAGGGTGTAGGGGTTCGAATCCCCTCTTCGGCACCCCTTTTCATCCATGGAGAAAATTGTCACAAAGAATCGGCGGGCGAGGTATGAGTATTCGATTTTGGAGTCTCATGAGGCGGGAATTGTCCTTCAAGGTTCGGAGGTGAAGTCTCTGCGAGAGGGGAAGGTGAGTCTTTCCGGGTGTTATGCCAAAGTGGATGGAGGAGAGATATATCTCCTGGGTCTTCATATCCCTCCCTATGAGACGGGAAGCGGGAAGCGGGAAGTCACCTACGCTCCAAAGCTTCGGCGACGGAGCGCAGTAGCCGTTGGGACCGGTACTCGAACCTTCCACCTCCCTCCAATGATCTTCAAAGGACCAGACCCAAAGAGACCCCGAAAACTCCTCCTCCATAAACAGGAGATCCATCGCCTTCATGGGAAGATGAAGGAAAGGGGCCTCACCCTCATCCCCCTCTCCCTGTACTTCAAAAGAGGGCGAGTGAAAGTGGAATTGGGTCTTTGTAAAGGAAAGAGAAAATATGAGAAGAGGGAGATTATTCGGAAGAAGGATCTGGAAAGAATGATGAATAGTGAACGGTGAATCGGGAAGAGTGAATGAAAATGAAAAAAGAGTTTTGGTCCTTTTCTCTGAAACGGTTTTTCCTGTATTTCGTTTTTCATTTTTCACTTTTCATCCTCCCGTATGATTCCTTTGCCAAAAAGGTTGAGGTTCTCTATCAAGGGAGGACCTTCTCGATCCAGGGGGTGAAGAGAGGGAAAGTTGACTATCTCTTCGGAGCAGAATGGGCGAGGGTTGTGGGAGGGA
>JADFOU010000372.1 GCA_022562655.1 candidate division TA06 bacterium | reverse complement strand
CGAGGAGAGTCTCCCCTTTCAGGATGGAGGAGGAACTAGCAGATACGCTGAAGGTATAAATTTTCCCTTCAATGTAATCAGCGGAGAGCCTTTGGGCGGCAATGTCGAAGGATGCCTGGGTCCGAGTAGACGGTTCCAGAAAGAGATGGCAGATCGTCTTCCCCCGGAGAATGGGAACCTTTCGGATAGGGCGCTCCGAGATCTCCTTGAAGGACTCTGCGGTGTCTAAAATAAGTGTGATCTCCCAGGGATCAAGTTCTTCCAAGCCAAGAAGGTCCTTTCTTTCAAATTTCATCCTATTAATTCATAACCTTGTAGTTCCTATTTTTTTTCAACAAAGACACCATCGGTTTGATCCAACTCCTTCACATGGACGACGACACTCTCCTCAGGGGAGGTGGGGAGATTTTTCCCAACGAAATCAGCCCGGATAGGGAGTTCACGATGTCCTCGATCCACAAGAACAGCCAGTTGTATCCTCTCGGGTCTTCCAAAGTCTGTCAGTTCATCCATTGCCGCCCGAATCGTCCTTCCTGTGAAGAGGACATCATCCACTAAAACAACCTTTTTTCCATTGAGATCGAAGGGGATTTCGGTCTTATGGATGACGGGCTGATGGGCGATGGTGGTGAGGTCATCTCGGTAGAGGGTGATGTCGAGGAACCCTACAGGAAGAGAAGTCCCTTCAATTTTCTCAATCTCTGCTGCAAGGCGTGTGGCCAAGTGATCTCCTCTCCTCCGAATCCCGATGAGGCAGAGGTCTTGGGTTCCTTTATTCTGTTCCAAGATCTCGTGGGCGATCCGGGTGAGAGATCTCCTCACCTCTTCCGAATCCATGATGAGTCCTTTTTTTCCAGCCATCAGCTTTCAGCGTTCAGCTATATATCCGTTAAATCCACTGATAAAAATGAGCCCTCTCTCAATGGAAAGAAGGCCCTGTTTCTTTTTCATCTCTCTCCTTCCCAGCCTCACAGGACTGGATTTAAAGGGTTTACTGTTTTTAAGGCATTTTAGCCCCGACAAGGGGAGCTTGTCAAGAAAAAAAGTTTCTGTTCGAAATCACTTCCCCTTTTTGGATTCTGTTTTGAGTTCCGGCTTCATTCCCACGAGTTCAAAAAGACATAAGAGGGCACCGTCCCCTTTCCTACGCTCTAATGGGAGGATTCGGGTATATCCCCCTGGACGATTTTCATACAGGGGAGCGATCTCTTCGTAGAGTTTTTTTACGACTGCGTTATCTCGAACGGTTCGGGAAACTCGACGACGGGATGCCAGATCCCCCTTCTTGGCAAAGGTGATTATCCTCTCCGCTACCCCTCGTGCCTCTTTTGCTTTGGCAGCAGTAGTGATCACTGAGTTCTTATCGAAGAGGGAGGTGACGAGATTGGAGAGCATCGCCTTGCGATGGGCAGAAGTTCTCCCGAGGGAATTTCCTTTTTTTCGATGACGCACTTCGTTTGGCAATTGGTAATTTGTTAAATAGTTAAATTGACCCATTTAACCATTTAACCGATATTACGTTTCCTTTTTCATCTCCATATAAGGTTTGACATCCATTCCAAATTGAATCTCCATCTTTTCGAGTATATCCTTCAGTTCCTGAAGGGACTTTTTCCCGAAGTTACGATAATCCAGCATCTCCTTCTCGCTTTTCTGAACGAGTCCCCCAATGGTTTCAATTTTGGCACTCTCAAGGCAGTTGCTGGCTCGGACAGAAAGTTCCAATTCTTCTACACGGGTCGCGAGAAGGGTCTGTTTCTGCTCGAACTCCTTGTCCTCTTTTTCTTCAAGGATTTCGGGCTCTTTATCAAAGGATATGAGGAGATTCATATGATCCCGAATGATTTTAGCAGCGTGGGAGAGGGCATCGCGGGGAAGGATGGAACTATCGGTCCATATTTCCAGAGTCAGTTTGTCATAATCGGTTTTCTGTCCAACTCGCGTATTTTCTACATGATAGCTGACCTTAGACACGGGAGAAAAGAGAGCATCCAAAAAGATCGTTCCAACGGGTTTTTCTCCATCCTTCAACTGCTCAGACGCTACATATCCCCGCCCTGCCTCCACGGTTATTTCCATCTCTAATTTTGATTCATCTGAGAGGGTGGCGATATGAAGGTTCGGATTGACGACCTCCACAGCAGGGTCTTTCTGAATGTCCTTGGCTTTCACCTTCCCTTTCTTTTTTGCTTTGAGATAAAGGGTCCTGGAGGAGTCAGCATGGAGTTTAAGGCGGACCTTTTTGAGATTCAAGATAATCTCTGGCACATCCTCCAGGACGCCTGTGAGGGTTGAAAA
>JADFOU010000371.1 GCA_022562655.1 candidate division TA06 bacterium | reverse complement strand
TGCCTGTGAAACATTCATTTTTTTACTTTTCCAACACCCTCTTCCTCAAGATTTCATAGACTCCTCTCGCCTTCTCCTCCAGGTCCCGAAGAGAGCCGTCGTTTCGAATGATAAATTCGGCACTCTTCACCCGGAGGGATTGGGGGAGTTGGGCCTCAATTCTTTTTTCTGCTTCTTCCCGAGTCAACCCCTTCTCTGTAAGCCTCTCAATCTGCTTCTCTGTTTGAGAGGTGATACAGATCAGGGAGTCAAACCAATCTTCGATCTTCCATTCAGCGATGAGCGTAGCAACAACGGCTACAACCTTTGCCTTCGTTGTTTCCTCGATCCGATTCTTCAATTTTTTGAGGAGGGGGGGGTGGACAATGGCATTGAACCTTTCGAGCCTCTCTCGATGACCAAAGAGTGAATCTCCCAATTTTTTTCGATCAATCTTTCCATCCGGATCTAGAGACTCCTTTCCAAAGATCTCCATCACCTCATTCTTAATCTCTTCCTCTTCAAGGATCTCCCAGCCGATCGCATCGGCCTCGATGATCCTTGCACCCATCCGCTCAAAGACCTTCCCCACCCTTGATTTTCCACAGGCAATTCCGCCTGTGATTCCAACGACCATATCTGATCATTTTAGGACTTGAAAGAGGATAAGTCAAGGGTCAAAATTCGATTTGACAGTAAGGGGAGAATGGGGTATTCTCTGGGACAATCATTTTGTCGGAACTGAGGAACAAATGGAAGGGTAAGATTGTTATTTTTCTGAAACCCTCAATAGGAGGATTTACATGAAAACAAGGAACTTATTGGGACTTTCTGCTTTCTTGATCATCATCATTGCCTCATTAACTCTATTATTTATCGGCCAAGGAAATGGGTACGAAAAAGACCTTCCCGAGGAGAAGTTAAAAGCCATTTTCCCAGAGGCGGATCAATTTACTACCATGGAAAAAACTCTTTCCCCAGAGCAAGTTCAGAAAATAGAGGAAAAATTGGGTGAAAAACTCGGAGGGGAGGACAAAACCCCTGTGTTCTATATCGCAAAAAAGGGAGAGAAGCCCCTGGGTCTTGCCTTCTTCACCAATAGTAAGGGTCCGAAAGGGGTGATCCATTCAGGCATTGCCCTCGATCTGAAGGGCAAAATTGCCAAAGTTGTGCTCTATGACACGAAGATTTCTGAGGAAGGGTTCCTGGATCAGTTTATCGGAAAAGGGATTGGGGATCCATTGCAAGTGGGAGAGGATATCCAGCCTCTACCTGACGATGAAGAGACCTCTCGAGCTATTGCTCTCCTTCCCAAGAAGACCCTCTTAATAGGGTATACACTTCTCCTCAAAGAAGAAAGTCCTCCAGAAGAAAAGAGGGTCGGGCAGGATGATCGAGATCGGCTCGATGGAGAACCTGAGAAACTGAGCGAGTTGATGCATCTCATTCAGGATCAATATTTCGTCCTACGGGACTATTTCAAAGAGCAGGAAGCAGGAAGCGAGGAGCAGGAAACGAGTCTCAGTGGAAAAACGAGGATAACAGAGAAAAATGCGGTGTTTGCCTCTCAAAAAATGGTGGAGTATATGGGAAAGATCCCCGACTTCGAGCCTTCCAAGAATAAGGAGAAGAAGAAAGAATTCCTCTTGATTCAGAGACAGGTCCACGAAGCCTCAAAAGAACTGGTAAAACGCATCAAAGAGGGAAAGATGGAAGATGCCAAAAGGACTTTTGAAGATATTCTGATGTTCGTAGAGATGTCACATAAACGATTTAGCGAAGAGCCGATTGACATTGACCATGTCCATGAACATGAGCATGAAGAGGGTGAGGAGAACCATCACGAAGAGGGTAAAGCCCACATTGAGCATAAAGAGGCGGGTCAGAAGGGTGAAGCCCATGCACACAAATCTCCCCACGGTGGTGTAACCCGAACAGTCCGTGATTTCCATGTGGAATACGTTGTCAGGCACGAGGGTGTGGATGTCTATCTCTATGATACTAAGGAAAATCCTCTCTCCATCGAAGGGATGGAGGGCTTCATCTCCCTCCAGTTTGCTGATGGAGTGATGAAAAAAGTTGACCTGAAGCCCATCCTCGCGGCGGATGAGACCTCGCCGAACCATCTCTATGCAGCCCTTGACTTAGAAGAGGTCGAGTCTTTTAAAGGTCTCTTGAGTCTCAACGTCGGGCAGAAACGGATCATCACCCTCAGGTTTGAATACAAAGGGGATCATGCTGGTCACGAAGAGCATAAGTAGAATTCATACTTCTGGGTGGCGGGTTTGTTCCTAAAAATGACATGACAAACACAGAGGAAAG